>JANMGB010000391.1:0-2490 GCA_031374415.1 Burkholderiales bacterium | reverse complement strand
GGTCAGCGGCGAGCAGAATGCGGCGGCGTTCTGCGTTGCAGAAATGCCTGCGCGTGGCACGAGGGACGACTTCGGAGTCGGGACTCGGTGGCGCCGAGCCAGGCGCAAAGCCAGTCGCCCAAAGGGCTACCAGCAATGCGCCAGGCTCGGGCAAACTGTGCTCAATGTTCATCGTGTCCTTGGCTTGACCTTTGATCTTCATACCTACCTCGTTGCTCGCTAATCTCTCGGGGGTAGGTGGCGCAGGTCATATTGGCACGGGGGGGGCGCGCACCAGCCGGATCCCGCGGACAAATGCCCCGACTTCGTCATCCCGCTGGCGCGGGCCATCGCCGCAGATGAACTGACGCGCGGCAGCGGCGTGTTGATCGCGGCATGAGCGCCAACCCGCACGCCAACCGCGGCTTGCTGCCACGTGAGTTGCAAGGGCCCGACTTTCGCGAATACGGCGGGCAGGTCACGGCATCCGGTGCGGCGCAAGTTCAGGATACCCTCGTGCTGAGTGCCTTCCTGAGTGAAGAGCTGGGGCTGAGGTGGCCCAGGCAGCGCTGTAGTGCCTGCGGCGCGTGGTGCCTGCCGCAGCGCCCGGCATCAAGTTCCTGCCGGGCGGGCAGTCAGGTGAAGATGCCAGCAGCAGGCTCAACGCCATGCATATAAACAGAGTCAGGCCACCGCGCCAAACAGCGCTCCAGCGCCGGCGGTGACCGCCATCGCGATGGCGCCCCAGAAGGCGACGCGCCACGTGCCGCTCCAGACCTTTGCTCCGCCAAGCTGCGCAGAAATTGCACCCAGGCCGGCCAGAAAGACCAGCGAGGACAAAGACACCCAGACAATGAGATGCGCAGGCACTACCGCTGCGACGACCATGATCGGCAACGCCGCGCCGACCGAGAAGCTGGCCGCTGAGGCCAGTGCAGCCTGGGTCGGGCGCGCAGCGGTCGTGACGGAGAGTCCCAGCTCGTCACGCGCGTGCGCACCCAGCGCATCGTGGGCCATCAACTGGGCTGCAACCTGATCCGCCAGCGCCGGCGCCAGTCCCCGGCCGACATAGACGCCCGCCAACTCACGTTGCTCGCCAGCCGGATCCTGATCCAGCTCAGCACGCTCCCGGGCCAGGTCAGCATTCTCGGTGTCCTCCTGGGAGTGGACGGAGACGAATTCGCCTGCTGCCATCGACATGGCGCCGGCGATCAAGCCCGAGACGCTCGTCAACACTATCGTTTGGTGCTCGGCGCCGGCAGCGGCCACGCCGAGCACCAAACTGGCGGTCGACACGATGCCATCGTTGGCCCCGAGCACCGCAGCGCGCAACCAGCCGATGCGGTCGCTGTGATGACGCTCCGGATGGGATTGCGCGCGTTTTGCTTTCATTTCAAATCCACTGAGACGCATGGGTTCGACCGGAATTTCTGGGTCACAGCCACGGTTAAGGCAGACTGCGAATCAATGCGGTAAGGCCAGTTGCAGCCAGATCTCGTTGCGTCGCATGAACCAGGGCGTGAACGGCGCGTTGTAGCGTGAGTACACCGGCGAGCCTTCCCACGCCAACTCGGCCGCGCGCAGAGCCGCCTGCAGCTTCGCAAGGTGCTCCAAGTAGTTCGACTCGGACCAGAAGCCCGAGTAGCGGATCACGGCCACCTGGCCGAGCAGCACATCGCGAAGTTGGACGCGCTCGTCCAGGGGTTCTGGCGCGCTGGCAGCCGTCACGCCCTTGGGCAACACGAACTGCACAAGGAAACCGCCAGGCGCAGCGGTCTGGGTCACCGGCGCCGTCATCTCCAGCTTCACTGGCACGGCGGCCTGGGTCACTGGCGCCGTCATCGCGAACTTCCGCTCGCCCTTGTTCTTGCCGAAGATGTACCCCGCCAGGATGGGAAAGGCCTGGTTGCCGGCCTCGCCTGCAGGGCCAGGCACGACAACCTCGGCCACCGCGTAGGCGGCGTACTGCCGCACCTCAATGTCCGCCAGTTCGCGCACGACCTGGTAGGTGGGTTCCTCAGTGGCATGACTGGGCATGGCATGGGTGGTGAGCATGAGTGTCGAGAGAACGGCAGCAAGGGACGCCATGCGTAGGCGGAAAGGCTTGTGGGCGGGGTTGGATTTCATCCGACAATGGTCTCATGGGCGGCGGGTTTCGTCTGTGCCCTGACGAACATGACTTGGAAAACGGCCAGCCCCTCAGAATTTGCACGCAGGAATGAACAGCGTGCAGACCAGCGCTCGATTCGACAGAAAATTCTGATGCTGCCATGCCGAACCCATAAGCCTCCTCAAAACCCGGGACGCTTCATGATGCGGCCCGGGGCGCGCCTGGCGGTATCGGCCCCTTCTTGCCGCAGCCAACCCAAGGGTCGAGTCGCCCAAGGGAGCTGCCCCCTCAGGCTCTCACAGATCCGTACGTGAACCTCTCGATTCATACGGCTCTTCTTGCCGACCGTTCTCCAAAACAGAAATCCCAGTGCGCGAAGAGCTGAGGAAGACTTTCCCGAC
>JANMGB010000197.1:0-6790 GCA_031374415.1 Burkholderiales bacterium | reverse complement strand
GACATCGCCAAGAGCCACAGCCGTCCTTACGTCTCGGATGACAACCCTTACTCCGAGTCCCAATTCAAGACCATGAAGTACAGGCCAGACTTTCCTGCACGCTTCGGCTGCATTGAGGACGCCCGCGCTCATTGCCAAGCGTTCTTTGCTTGGTACAACACCATGCATCGCCATTCGGGTATTGGCTACATGACGCCGCACAGCGTTCACTTCGGTCATGTAGACGCCACGCTGGCAACCCGCCAGACCGCCCTCGATACAGCCTTCTTGGCGCATCCAAACCGCTTCAAAGGCAAGCTGCCCCAGCCACCTTCCATGCCCACCGCCGCTTGGATCAACCCGCCACTTCAGGAGCCCTTCCACCCTCAAGACTGCACTGTAAATTCATGACGCCAGGTGGCGCAAAGTCATTGACACGCTCCGGTCGTTGACGCTCACCAAGTGTGGTTGGCACAACGTTGAAGGGTGGGGCTGATGCGCACGAATCATCGACTGGCAATGACTGCTACGCGCCACCCGGTAGCGCACCTGCCCGATCACCCAGCCAGAATTTTTTAGCGACTCTGCATGCCCCCCTGGTCTGTCTCCTGCGGGCCTGAAGGGACGATTTGCGTTTGCGATAGGGGGTTGGGATTGTGGGCTTGACTCGACTTGATCTGGTGAGGAAATGAACGCACCCCTGGCGTGGTGCCAGGGCGCTGAAAAAGGCCTCACTCCATGAACAAAGACCAAGCCATCCGTTGGCTGATTGACCAGCGCAAAACTGAGGTGCCCTTGCAGGAGATCGTCCACCATCTCAAGGCGGCGCTGTCCTTCGATCCGAAAGCCATGGCACTGCTGCACAAGATCACCGCCGAGGAAAGCGCCTCGTGCCCCTCACGAATGCAGGATCTGCCACCCTCACGATACCCCTCACGTGGCTTTTGGCGAGTGGCTGGCCAAGCTGGCATTGAGCCGGCGATGGCGTGGCCTATCGCTATGCACGTCTTGATTGCAACCACGGGGGAGCCCGTCCACGCCGTTCGTGTGTTTCTCGACAGCCGCATGGGCGAGCAATTCGCCCGCGCCATGATGGCTTGGCTCATGCCCGTGCCGGGGTTGGCCTGGGCCGAGCCGTGCGCCTGGCCACCGAAGACTGGATGGCTCGACCAATAGATGAAATCGCTCGCCTGGTCTACGGACTGGATGACGTGCCGTTCCTCGTGGGCTGGATCAGGATCATGCAACGCTGAGAGCCACCGTTACCATCGATGTGGATTGTTTCAAGTTTCAAGCACGCGGGCACCCAGCATGCAGATGGATAGCTGGTCTGCATGCTTTCGACTGGCCGAATCTGCTGACGCAGGGTCTCCAGCAAAGCAAGTGTTGTCGGTCACCCCTGGACAGCGTGGCTGGCGAAGGAAGTGGCGGCGTTTTTTTGCATGCACAAATGCCGGTGACCGTTTTGCGGTTGCCGTCAGTCGTGGCCGAACCTTGAGCGCAAAGTCTCGGCCACACTGCTGTCCGTGAGCCAATGCGCCGACCGGACTTCCGGTCTGGATGTCAGCTTCCAAAGTACAGCCGACACTGCCGGCTGGAATTGGCGCACCACCTGTGTAAATCAGTGCCCGAAGCTGTTCAAATAGACTGAGAAACGAATGCGCGAATGGCGTGCATGCATCACTCGAATTGATCGCGCTCTTCGTTGATTTCCTCTCGTTGAATATTCCGGTCAAGCTGTTCGATCTCAAGTTCTATCCATTGGGTGACCTGGAAATCGAATCCAGCGGTGAGCCACCGTCGCAGGATGTCTCGCTGGCGCCTTAGATACTGGCTCGTGGGGCCGGTCCATGAACCGGTAGAGAACGAAGCGCTGATCCCTGAGCGCACGCCCTCGATTTCCCCGTACCGGCTCAACAATTGCCGCGTCAGTCCTCCGCCGCCATCGTCGTCGAGCGTAGGAAGCGCCGCATGGGCGATCAGGGCAGCTCGCGGGCTGGGATCACAGTCGATCCAATTCAATATGCTGCTCTCGGGCATGTCCGCTATAGGGCCTGGCTGCACCCCTGCGCCAAACGAGCGGAGACCGCCCTTCAACCAGTTGTACAGGTCGCTTCTCCATTTGGGCAAGGTAGATTCAAACTGTTCTGCAGTGACCTGCCAGGCTCCTTCGGGATCGATACCGACCAACTCTTTGCTCAGTTCCTCGATGCTCGGGTCATAGCTCAGCGCATAATCTTCTCGCATGGCCGTGAGGATTGCGTCGAGCAAGGGAGCGGCAAGCACAGCGTTCGACTTGACTAGTCTTGAGCAAACGCGCTTCCAGTGGAACCCGAAGGATTGTTCCGAATGTTGTGAACCGGGAATCGTCTTTAGCGCGACAGCGAAGACGAAGTCGGGGCCGCAGGGCGCCGGCTGATCAGGTGCTATGGAAGCAAGTAACCCGATCAGCAACCGCAGAGCGTCAGGTGTTGCTTGGTCGTGAATCAAACTAAGCAGCCGCTCTGCCTGCGCTGTCGGTACGGAATCCAACGCCCTGCCGAACTGCAACGCCCCAAACAGGGTAGGCTCGATCCATCCCGATTCAAGTGCGTCGAGGCAGCGGTTGAAGGCGTCTTCGCAGTAGGCTGACCGGAGGGTCATGTCCGCCCCCAGACTTGCCGTATTGCTACTCTGCAACATCTCCATCAGCCAAGATTCGAATCGTTCCAAAGACTTCGCCTTCACGCCTGTCAAATAGCCTTGCAGGCAGGTGCCGTGGGTGGAGTTCAGGGCGATGTTGGTGAGCAAAGGCAGCAGGTTTCCAGCCTTATCGCTTTCAGCCAGTTGCTCCCCAAAAAAATGCAAAATCGTCGGCGTATAACTCTCAGGGGCCAAAAGGTGCGAGATTTCATTGAGATGATCCGGGTTTGCAGCAATTCGCCGCGCGAGTGCTGTGACCAACGCTTTCGCATGTGAAGATTGCTGATCGCTCTGATTGCGATACTCCTCCCATTCAAGCCAATCAACATCAAGGACGTATCTCTGAAACCGGCTTGTCAGGTCGCGACGCGCATAACGCCGGGCAAGGCGCCTGAGTCGAACCGCCAACTCAGGGTGCTGCTCATCCTCTCGATACTTCTGCCAGTGCCAAAAAAAGTTGTTCAGCTTGCGTGGGGCCATGGCGCTGTCGGAGGCAAGCTTCTCCAGTATCTGGAATGCAAGTTCAGTGGACGGCGGCGTGCGGATTTGATGTTTGACTGCTTCGAGCAGCGCTGAGCAGACATTCGGCCGCAGTGCCAAAGGCCACGTCGAAGTCTCGTCGATTAGGGTATGGAAATACAAAAGGTGTGCCTGCCACCCGTCGTTAATAGTTTGGGGGATCCACAGCTTCGCTCGGTCCTGTAGTCCCTGGTACTCTGGCCCCACATTCCGGAAGCCCATGCCTTGCGTGTCCAAGGCGGAGCTCAGCGCCTTCAGCCCCAGCAGACGTTCTGCATCGGTGCTCCCTCTTAGGAGCCCGAGCAAGGCCGGCAGCCTTTGCTGGGGACTTGCCTCCGTGGCAGCAGCTTCTGGGCCAATGCGAAACAGGCTCACCAGTGTGCCGGTCGAGTTGTTCGAAAAGTCGGAATTCTCATTGACAGCAAGCCGAGCCAGGATTTTCAAGGCCCGCACGGTGAGCCGAGACCAAACAGCAATCTTCTCGAGTGCCAAGACGATGTTCTGGCGATCAGTCTTGAATTCCATGAGCTCGGCGTCTGACCATTTGCCAATCGTGCTCTCGAGCAGGCCCAAGACTGCAGCGGAGTTGGCCTCAGCGAGCGTCGACAAAAATTGCGATCCGGTCGCCGAGGTCAGCACGTCGCGACTGGAAAAGACGCCATCTGGCTTCAGAATTTCTTCGACTACAAATGCCGTGTCCTTCCCGCCAGCAAACCTGAACTTGTTCAGAAACCAGGCATGGAGAGATGGAGGCATAGTTTCGAAGGTTGAAACGAAGTCGAAACCGCGCCCATAGCGCGTCCAGAACTGCTGCCAAAGGTAGATGTGAAGCGCCTTGGGAACGAAGAACAGCGTCCGGCTGCCTTGCAAGACGCGTCGGGCCCTGAGGCTCAGAACGATCTCCTGGAAGCGGGCCCAGCCGATCGTTGGATCAACCTTGTCAATCAACTGCGAGATATATGTGGCTTCGTTGGAAACCGGATCTTCAAATCCGAAACGACTGAACAAGGCAAGGTGGTGAGCGACGCAGTCGACTTGCCGAGATGCTGCGTCCCCCTGTACCCCGTATCCATGCAAGAACCGGGTCCACAGCGGAACCGTCGCAGGCGGTCGCAGTAAATCAGCAGGGTTTGCATGAAGATTTTCGGCAACTGCATGTGCGACTCGTGGCGAGCCTTCACAGATCGAGACCCAACGATCAAGCTCCCGGGATTCTCCGACCCGGTCTGCCAGGATGCTCCTGATGGTCTCGTCTGGAAGGCTGGGGGCCTTGAGACGAAGAATTTCGTCATCGTGACCTTCATCCTGACCGTGGTCGAGAGTAACCAGCTTCATCGCGCCGCAGCGCGTCTTCAACTGTCGCCAGACGTCCGACATTTCCGATTCGGACAGGTCGTCGAGCACCAGCACGAGTGGCTTCGCCCAGCCTGTCCGCAGTAGTTGCCTGAACAGCGCCGTCTGACCGAACTTGGAGCCGTGACACAGGTAAAGGACCGAGGGGGCGATATGCGGCACTCTCAAGGCCTCCAGTACCATACGTGTCTTGCCTAAACCAGGTTCGCCAAGCAGACGAATGTGCTTGGCGGCCCCTTCAATGCCTGCTCGAATCTCGGCAATCAGATCAGCTTGAGCCGTCGCCGGCTGGAAGGAATTGACCATGTGCGCTTCACGATCCCATTCGTCGAACACCCAGGCATCCTGGATGTTGTCAAACGTCAGGAGTGCAGCGGTGCCGGGATAGCGCTCCGCAAAGATTGAGAGCTGGCTTGCACCCAGTACATCGACCAGGCTGCTGTAGTCCGCTACGCCTGCGGATGCAAGTACGCTAACAATTAGCCCGCGGGCGTCATTGCGTTGCTTTGGCGTGAGGTCATGCCCCGTGCATACGACGACGTAGCGGCCCTTTTTTTCTGTCAGCCGTGCCACCTCCGGGAACAGTTTCCCAGCGCTGTTGATCAGTTCGGCCCGGATTGAGCTCTCAGTCCAAGGCCTGAAGGAGGTGCCAGACTTCAACTGAATTCCAGTTCGACCGGCTGCAAAAAAGCAGTCGGCGGGGATCTGTGCATCCGGCGCTACGTCGACTTCGGCGTCAATGCCGCCATCCGGTACGGTCAACCGGCTAGAAATCGTCACGACTGCTGGACTGAGCTTGGCGTAGGCCGACTCGGCCTTCAAGATTTGCGTCATCAGTGCCACCGCTCGTTCGGCAGTGAGTGCGATTACTGTTGAAACGGGGACGCTCAATAGGCTCATGTGGAGGAACGCGTTGGAATGATCTCGGCACTCTCGAACAGTCTTGCGGCGGCATGGAGTCCATGCGTTGCGGAAGGGAACTGCCTATGAACTATCGTCACCACTTATGCTATTTCCGGGTCTGGGCTCCCTGAACGATACGCTGCATTGGGTCGAACCTCAACGTTGAACGTCAAGTTCCGATGGGGACTTGGACGTTGCCAGCTCAGAAGGGCTGAGGGCTGCTTTGGGCTGACGCGAAATTTGGCGATCAAAAACTAGACGTCAGCATCCAGTCTGGAGCCGCAGTGTTCCAAGAGTCAAGGGCACCTGCAAGAGTATTCGATATTCGAGTGAGGCCCGCCCAGTCACACAAACCCCTCAGGAAGCTGAGGTGGGTTTGCACAGCACCGATGTTCAAACCCAGCGCCTGCCAGTGTTGTACCATGCACCGCACATGACGCTCGCCAAGACAGCGGGATCAGGCGGCAATCGCAACCTGGTCACAGTGGGCAGCCCTCGAAAGAAGCGGCCGCGCTGCTCTCGGGTCTTGAAGGGCACGCTCTTGGCCAGCGCGGTGTGCTGCTTGTTGTACAGGTCAATCAAGACGTTCAAGACGACAAGCGGGTGAGTCTGCCCAGGCGGATACCCCGCCAAGATCTCTAGGCGACTCTTGCCCGCCCAGTTCTGCCGTCTGCGGGGCTGGGGGAACGACGTGCGCTTATGAGGCATAAAAAACTCCAAAAATTGCACAGCAAATTGAAGGGCGGCATCAGACACTGCGCCACCTCTCCACGGTGGGCAAGGCATCCAAGCCAAAGAATGCAAAGGACTTCAAAGAGCAAAGAACAAGTACCCATGTTTCGTCGGCCAGCCGACGCGGTCGTGCTTCAAAATGGAAACGATGTGGGGGTCCGACCTCATCCGCGCATTTCGGCACAGGACGGGGTGCCCTCCTCAATGGGTGGGGCGTTCGGCCAGGACCAAGTCCTGGGGATGTTTCGGTGGACCCGAGATTTCGATCAAAGATGTCGCCACTCGCAGGGGTCCGCCCCTGACCAGCAGGGCGATGACGAGTGAGCGGGGAGGCTGCGGCTGCTGTCTTCAAGAAACAGCGCACCGCAGATGCACAAGGCCGATCCCGCCGAGCAACATACACACAACACAATCTGCAAAGGCACCAGGGCCTTGCATTCCTAACCGGCGAGCGTTCTAGCTGCTTCGCCGTGACCTGACTGAACTGCATCAGGTCTCTAAAGGCACCTTCATGAAGGGCCTGAGAAGAGGACAAGCCTCTTCATTTTCGTGGGCAGGTAACGACTGCGACGCCCCTTTCGCTCAGGCTCTGAGCAGGCTGACAGGGGAGTGCCTCGGGAGA
>JANMGB010000379.1:0-1236 GCA_031374415.1 Burkholderiales bacterium | reverse complement strand
TCTGGCGTCATGCAGCGATGTGAACATGTTCAAGCTGAGTAGATGCACATATTCAAGAAGTAGGATGGTGTGAATCGCGTCGACGAGAACGGAAAGTGCCGTTTGACAGTTGAACAACGACCAGGCACGCAGCCGCATCGTGATGCTGCATTGTGGCGACTGGGGCGCACGTGTGCGACTGTTGACTTTGACTTGACAATGACAAAACGCTGGCTTGCAGCTGCAGCGCGGTTATCAATCGCGTGCACGACGTCTTGAAACGACAGAGAAGAGAAGCCCCGTCAGCTGCCGTGGACTACGTCGGAGGAAAACTCGACGTTTTAATCGCGAGTGCAGGGGCCGGTACCGATGGTTCGAGTTGGCTCCAGTGCTCCTGTGATCGAAAGAGTCACTTGCACGCCACACGGTGGCACGCCTCACGGCGAAAAGACAACCGGCCCTTGAGCTGCATACAACGTAAAGGAGCACCAGCACACGCGCACCACGAGAAAAAAAAAAAGAGAGAAAAGTTTGAGTTGTTGCGGCGCGCACAGGATGGTTGTCGTCGCTGTTCATTCTGACCCGGTTTTCGCAGTGGGTTCTTCTGCGTCGCGTGAGTTGCTTTCAAAAGTGCAGCTGGAGAGTGGCGATGGCGCGTCGACGTCAAAGGCGCTGCCGTTGTCGATCAACGTCGCCAGACAGGTCTTTGCGTTGTTCGACAAGAACCGCGATGGCAAGCTGGATCGCTCCGAGAGCGTCAAGTTCATCAGCGCCTACTTGGTGGCACACGGCGAGCCCAAGGCGACGCCCGAGCGGGCGCTGGCGCTGCTGGCGGCGATTGATCGCAACGGCGACGGCAACATCTCGTTCGAGGAGCTGACGGGCGTGCCGCTCGCGCTGAGCTTCGCCATGATGCCGCGCGTTCGTCTGGGCCAGCACGCGTGCGGCGCGTTCACCGGCGTCGCCCTTCTTGCCAAGATCGAGATTTTACAGCTCTTGGAGCATGACTGGAAGCGCCGATGCGCCAGAGAGGCGAGCCCGCGCCCGCTCCACCAGCACCCGGCGTTTGCGCTGCGGCTTGTGTGCCGCGAGTTCAAGGCGCTGGTCGACAATCTGATCACGGTCGGCTTGGTGTGCCCGCCGTTCTCGGTTGTCGTCGTGTCGGCGGTGCGCGAGCACAACTTCTGCAAGTCGGCGCTGCCACTGACGGCGCAAGAGTTGCGGCGCACCTGCCACACAGAGAAGTGGTTTGGTGCT
>JANMGB010000366.1:0-1775 GCA_031374415.1 Burkholderiales bacterium | reverse complement strand
CAAGAACATCCGCCTGACCATCATGACGGATGCATTGGGTGGCGAGACCTGGGTGTATTACGACATCCTGGGCTACACCTACCGCATGATCCACCCCGATCAGCGGGAAGAGTGGTTCTTCCGCGATGCGGCCAAAAACGTCACCCGCCACGTGCACCCAGACGGCACGACAGACGACTACCAGTTTGATGACGATGGCAACCTGCAAAGCCATGTGCGCGCAGATGGCAGCGTGGTGCACTTTGAGTACGACAAGCTCAACCGGCTGACGGGCATTCTGGACGCTGAAGGCGGAGTCTGGCGGCGCGAGTACAACGTGCAAGGCCACCTGGTGGCCGAGACCGACCCGAGAGGCTTCAAGACCGAGTATGCGCATGATGCAGCGGGCAGGCCCGTCAAGATCACGGATGCCAAGGGCGGCACCAAGGCGCTGAGCTACACACCGAGCGGCCAACTCAGCAGCTACACCGACTGCTCTGGGCAGACCAGCCGCTGGGTCTTTGATGAGCGCGGCAGGCTCTATGAGAGCATCAATGCGCAGGGCCACAGCACCCGCTACCGCTACACCGACATTAGCGATCAACACTTGGCCGATTGGGAGACGCCCAACCATCCGGGGCAGCTGGCTTTGGTCATCCAAGCCGACGGCAGCGAAGAGCACCTGGTGCACGATGCCGAAGGGCGACTGCTGAGCCACACCGATGCGCTGGATCGGCGCACCCATTACAGCTACACGGCAGCCGGGTTGATCAGCCAGCGCAAAGATGCGATGGGGCACACGCTGCAATACCGCTGGGATCGCTTGGGGCGCCTGAGCGAGCTGCGCAACGAGAACGACCGGGCCTACCGATTTGAGTACGACCCGGTGGGGCGCTTGCTCAGCGAGCAAGGCTTTGATGACCAGACCACCACCTACCGTTATGAGGCCTCCACGGGCGTACTCAGCGAGGTGATCGAGGGCCTGCAAACGCATGTGGCACCCTTATCTGAAACGACATCAGCACCCACAGAGACCTGGGCGCTGCGTGTGAGACTCGAGTTCGATCCGATGGGGCGTCTGACGCAGCGCTGTGCGCAAGTGCCTGGGCAGGCGGAGCAAGCCGAGCGCTTTGGCTACAACGCCAACGGGCAACTGGTGCACGCCGCCAACGCGCACAGCAAGCTGGAGTGGTTCTTTGATCGGGCGGGCAACCTCACCCGCGAGCACCACCACGACCTGAGCCACCAGCACACCGCCATTTGGCGCCATCGTTATGACGAGCTCAACCAGCGCGTGGGCACCACCCGCCCTGACGGGCACACCTTGGAGTGGCTCACCTACGGCTCGGGCCACGTGCACGGCTTGATGCTGGACGGCCAAGAGCGTGTGGGATTTGAGCGCGACGAGCTGCACCGCGAAGTCAAGCGCAGCCAAGGCAACGGTCTCACGCAGCAACAGCGCTTTGACGTGATGGGCCGCTTGCTGCAACAAAGCATCACCGGCCTGCAAGCCCAAGAGCCCACGCAGCCTGAGAACCTGACATGGAGATCAGGCCTCGCCAAGCGCACTGGCGCAACGACCGCCAAGCCTGCTGAGATTGGGCGCAAATACAGCTACGACAAGGCTGGGCAACTCTCATCGATCAGCGACGCCGGGGGTGGCAGCGCGCAGTATCGTTACGACCCCGTGGGACGCTTGTTCGAGGCCTACAGCGGCCTGGGCCGAGAGGTGTTTGCATTTGATCCTGCGGGCAACATCAGCGAGTCCAAAGAGAAGTACCACGACCAGATACGTG
>JANMGB010000354.1:0-26352 GCA_031374415.1 Burkholderiales bacterium | reverse complement strand
CGGACGCGGTGGGGGAGGTGGGCGCGGCGGCGGTGACGGTGGGGGACTGCACTCCGAGGTAGCGCCGCATGACATACTAAGCGATGCAATACCGGTAACCGGACACGCAAAACAGGCACTGCTTCCAAAGTTCACGCAAGTTGCCGGCACTCCAAGAAAAGCTGTCACCGCGGCAGCCAGCGTGAGCTTGTTACATGCAGTACCATTCACGCAAACATAGTACGTTTTTAAAGTAGAACTAGGCGGAGTGCTGCAATCTCCTCTGCAGCATCCTTTTTGCGCCGCGCACTCGCGAATGACAAAAAGCAAGCACGCGACAACAATTAAGGCGTGATACCCTTTGCGCATGTCCCGTGCAGTGCTGCACGCACTTGCGCGCATCCTTATGCGCACGTACAGCATGCGCAACGTTGGCGTGCGTAAGCATGGGATTCACTTGGCCGAGTCGCAGGCCTCGCCCATGGCGTAGAGGCGCGCGTACGTGGTGCAGGCCAGCGCGCGCACAAGCTCGACAAGCAGCTCGTCGGGCATGCACGCCAGCGCGGCATGCGCTGCGTTGGCCTTGACGTCAGCGCCAGCGCCCGCGCCCGCGCGCCGCACGCGCGCCAGCGCGTAGAGCGTGCGCACGCTCGCGCGGAACACAGGCGCGTAGGCGGCGTGCGTCTCGTACGTCCACAGCGCGTGCTTGTGCTGCCACCATGCCGGCCCATAAGCAAAGACGCGCGCCTTTCCGAGAATAAAGCTGGTCAGACCGGTGGCGCGCAGATCAGTGTCCAAACTCATGGTTCCCGGAAAGCTAAGGTTGTACCACACTGCGCGCGCGGGCTCGCGCGCATGCCTGTAAAAGCTTTCTAGCGGCTTTATCTCAAGCGTTTGCACCCACGGCGCGACAAGCGCGGCAAGCGCGACAATTTCGACAGGTCCGATCAAGACGCGCTCGACGCGCAGCACGCGCACGCGGCGCTCTGTGGACCCAAACAGCGCAGCCTTGAAACATGGGCCAAGCGCCTGCAGCAATATCGTGGAACTATGCATGTCCAGCACAACCGTGTCAATTTGCGCGCTCGGCGACAGCAGCGTGCCGATAGTTGTGCGGTCGCATTTGCAATACTGGTATATGAAACATTTGCCGTGCACGCGCGGTTGCTTGCCATGTTCAACATCCAAGAAATTGTCAATGTGCAGCTCGTCTATCTGGAGCCGCGCGCTCTGTATTAATAAGCTCTGCGCGGCAAACTCTGCGCGGGGCACGTGCGCGTTCAGCTTCATGCTCGAGTAACTAGCTAGCCAGCTGGCGCAAGTCAGGTGTGTGTGCACGCGCTCAAGCCTGCTCTGCCCCGCTCTGCACTGCACTCAAGTGCTGAGCGCGCGCACACTCGACTTGATTTGGCATGACGCACCTCGCCAGACGCGCCGGCCTGCACAGGTGTGCGCAAGTTGCGCCGCTTGGTGACACAGGCCGTGTGCCACAGCCACCGCTCGCGTACGAGGCGACGGCCGCGCCGTCGCCGCCGCCCGCGTACGACGTGGCAATCTCCGTCATGGACATGGGCGTGCCCGCGCCCGCATCCGGGCCCGCACCCATGACCGACGATTTCGTGCTGCCGCGCTTGGTGTCAGCGCCCGTGCCGGCGCCCGTGCCAGCGCTCGCGCCCGCGCAGCCAAGCCAGCGGCTCGGGTCCTTCAGAAGAAAATGGACAAAAATCAAGACGGCTATCACGCGTCCATTGGCCGAACGCGAGGCGGAATGCGAGGCGGAATGCGAGGCGGCCCTGTTTTTTGCATTTCAAGCAGCCTTTCAGCAAGAACTCACGGTGCAACTGCAAGAGCAGGAAGAAATACGAATGGAATTCATATTCAAATCACGCTTAATTGACGAATTACGCATGGGACAATCTCGCTATAACGTGGCTGGCGAATATAGATATGACATTGAATTCGTCAACATGCGTAACGCGTGCCACAAGCGCGCAGACGCGGCGTCACGAGAAGGTGCGATCCGGTTTGCTAGACTGCTGGGGCGCCCATTACACGAAGCCGAGTATGTTCATGCGTCAACGTGGGCAGCAAATGACCCTGATGACATGTACGGTATTAACACACTGTCAGCAAGCCCTGCCGCTGATAATCGAGTCTCAGTGCACGCGGCATTTAATTCAAGCCGGCAAGCGTGACAAGACCGATTTTGCTTTATTTATCATTGCGCAAAATGCACGCGCCGAGTGCGTGCGCGCTTTGCCGCCGCTGGCTTGGCGCCGTCCTCGTGCTTGTCGGCAGGGCGCGCGCGCTTGCGCAATGGTGCGCGCGCAAGCGCAAGCCACGTGGCGGGGCGCTCGCTGGCGCCGGGCTCGTCAAGCTCGGGCGTCGTGCGACACAAGTAAAAGTAGGGACGCAAGCGCGCGGTCGCGGCAGGCACAGTCTGCACGGCGTAGAGCGCGCCTGCGCTGACCGCTGGGCCGCCCGCCTCGTCCGCACGTGCGCGTAGCGTCGTGATGCACGCGGCGTGCGCGGCGACGTGCTTTGCCAGCTCGTCGCCGTCGAGCTTGCGCACGCTGACGTCGTCCATGCAGGCCAGCTCGACAAGCGCGTTAAAGCCCAACTCTACGGGGCCGTGCTCGACCGCTTCGCGCTCTGGTCGCGGCTTGCGCAGCGCCGAGAGCTGCGCCGAGGGCTGCGCCGAGGGCTGCGCAGCGGGTGGCACGTGCCTGATGCCGACCCAGACCGAGAAGCACGAGGTGCGCGGCGTGGACCGCACAAGGTGGTAGTAGTTGGATAATATGTTGGGCAGAACAAGCCTGTTGCACCAAGAAGGCTGTGTGTGCGCGCCGATCCGCGCGGCCGCGCTCATGCGCACGTCCCACGCCGAGTCTTCGACGCACATGCGCACCAAGTCGAACTGGATGATGGGCGCGCGCGTCGGGTCTGGGTGCCCGGCGGCGGCGGCTTGCTCGACCAGTAAGTTCACCAGATAGCGCGGTGGAGGAGTGTTGTCCGGCCCCAGCTGCGCGCGCCCGTCTTCTTTGCCCAGACTTTCAATAATGGCAGCGACTTGAGGTGAACATGGCGCAATATAGCCCCCGCGCGATGACAATTTTTTCGCGGCCATGAAAAAAAAGTCAAGTGTAAAAGCCACGGCGCACGGGCTGTGCCGTGTCTTACAAGTTAATGGCGGCTAGGCGCGCGTACGTCACGCACGCCAGCGCGCGCACCACCTCGACGAGCAGCTCGTCTGGCAAGGAGGCCAGCGCGCGCAGCGCAGCGTGGCTGGCCGCGCGCGTGGCGCGCGCCAGCGCGTAGAGCGCGCGCACGCTTGCGCGGAACACGTGCGGATAAGCTGCATGCGTTTTGTACGTCCAGACAGCGTTAGCCACCAAGTCCCACGCGGGGACAAACGAGACCCTGCGCATTGGCAAACTGCCTCTGTCCCTTGGAAAGTGAAATGCGTTGCCGCCATGATCTATCAACAGACGAGAAATACCCGTTTTCGCAAACGCAAGCTGATAAGCTTCCATGCTGAATTTCATGAGAAATGTATTTTGGTGTCGCAATCTTTGAACAGATACATGAACTTCCTCAACCCACGGCGCAACGATGCTTGCAAATGCGGGAAGCGCGTGAAACATATAGGGCGAGATGCTCACGCGTAGCAAGCGCGCGCGACGACCGTGTTGGCCCCTTAGTACCAACAGCAGCTTGACGTTTGTCATCTCGTCAAATTCGTCGTTGTAAGCCACATCCACCGTGTCAATGTGCGTGTCTTTAGGCAGAAAGTCCGAAAAGTAGACGCCAGCACTCGCCTTCTGGTGCAAAATGTAATAAACGTCAATGTGCTTTGGCATGCGCGCGGCAAACTCGCGCGTGAACGCACAGTCTGGCAGGTTGGAGTCCACAGCGTGCTTGCCGTTGTGCGATGCATTTGCGGCAAAGTACTCTGCGGCGACACGCGCCGCCGCGATCTGGAGATGCGCGGGTAGTTGCGCAATCTCGTGAACACCCCAAGAAAGCTGGCCAAAACGCATGGCAAACAGCACCTGCTCAGCAACGCCAAGCTTGGACATATTGTGCCTACTTTCGCCAAGGCTATGAGCGCTGGCTAGATTGTCCATTGCGCGCAAATGCAAGTCGAGTGTGAAGTCTGACTTACAAAAAAGAAGCGCGACGCGCTACCACGAGTTCTCACGCCGGGAGTTGAACCCGGGTCTTGTGGGTGAAAACCACACATCCTATCCTCTGGACGACGTGAGACAGATAATGTAACAATGCGGCTTCTGTGTTATATGTATGAATCGGCGCGCACAACGTTTTGCGCGTGAGGGTTTGTGTAAGATCGCGCGGCGCGGCAAAGCGCGAGGTTTCTCGATCGGTTGATTGTTTGATTGATTGAATAAAAAAAGAGCGCGCAAAGCTGCACTTACTAGTGCCGGGAATCGAACCCGGGTTTTACCAGTGGAAATGGCATGTCCTTACCACTGAACGACACGAGTTGTGCGTCTCACGCCGGGATTTGAACCCGGGTCTTATGGGTGAGATCCATATATCCTGCCACTGAACGACGTGAGACTAATGTGTCATTAATATATGCAACGTGTTTTACATGTATGGCTTAGCGTGCACGACGTTTTTTGCGCACGGGTTAGTGTCACGCACGCACGCACGCACGCATGCACGCACGCTTGCTTTGGCGCGCCTCAAAGCGCGGGGGAAAGGGCGGCGATGTGAGCGTGTGCGTGCGCGCGCGCGTGCGCATTGACCGAGTGTTTACATGACATACCAAGTACGAATGTGACTGCAATTGCGACCGTGGCTAAGGCATGTCGCGCATCTCGCCAGCACCGGCGCCATGGCAGGCACGCGCGCCAGGTGGTCCGGCGCGCCGGCGTTGAACAGTGCAGCGCGGATGCCGTGCAGTGCTGCGTGCGCGTCCTGCACGCGGGGCGGCCGCGCCTCAAGCAGCGCGGCCACGTTGTCGAGCGCGCGCCGCACGGCCGGCGCGCTGACACAGGCGCCGCGCCGACGGCATAGCATGTCGTAAATTATAACAAATTACAACAAATAGCACTAAACTATGAATATAAAAATGCTGAACATGGTCATCCCACCTGGCACACATACTGGCATGTTTAAACGAATTTAAAACGGCAGAGTGACATTAGAAACTAAACGCGGTTACTAGCGCATTATTGATATAATAGATGACATTTAATCGCGCGGTGGTATGTATGTGCAGCTGGCTTTGTAAACATGCTCCATAAGCTCTTCCGCGATTATCTCATCGGGTTCCGGATCTGGGCCTGGCCGGTTGGGAATGTCGTTTTCCGATTTTCGTACCCAATACATCCACTCGTCACTGTGGATGAGAATATCGGCAAACGCAGTCTCGTCCTCGCCTCCACCACTGGGTTTGATGTAAATGACAAAATCAATGTCACCCGGTTCAAACCCAAACCGCACGGCAGCAGCGCGGTTCATGGCGCAGACGTGCCGCAACCACGCTCCAAAACAAACTTCAACTTTGTCAAGATTGGCGTCCGTATCCACTGGAACGTGATGCATAACGCCAAACGGACGAGCGCCCCGAGAACAAAGTTTGGCTTGTGTTCCGCAAAGTGCGCGCGCTGTCATAGCAGTCACATCGTCCAAGAACTTGCGAGAAAGTCGCGACCGCCGGCAGCCGTTATACAAAATGTTTGCCTTGTGTACACTTTCCGGTTTCCAGACAGCCATGACCAGAGTCAAGTGCGGGCAGGCGAGCCTACGTCTGTTTACCGACCGGCTCAATTACTTGAGACGCTCATAGAATAGCACAAGACGAGACCCGTCAAATTTTTTACACAAAGAGCGGGTTTAAGCCAAAATGTCAATTAATGTTACAATATTACGCAAATAACATCGTTTAGTTCCTAATATCACTCTGCCGTTTTAAAGTTGTTTTAACGCGCCAATATTAGTGCCATGTGGGATGACCATATATAGAATTTTTATATTCAGGGTTTAGTGCTATTTGATTTATTTTACGCGTTTTTACACAAGCTGCGACTTGCGCGCTGCACTCTGCGGGGAGCTGACTGCGCGACTAGAGCATGTCGCGCATCTCGCGCCACACCTCGAGAGACGGGAAGATTGGCGCCTTGCCGTCGCACGCGCCAATGATCTCCATCGCGGAGAGGCATCCCATGCGCAAGTAGAGCGCCAGCTTGTACTCGCGCGGGATCTTGCGCCCGGCGATCTCGCACAGGAACGGCGGCGGCATGCAAAACCAGTGCGGCAGTTCGTCCTCGTCGGGCGCAGGATCCTCGGCCCAGTTGGTGCCGCGCGTGCACTGGTTGCACACGAGCGACGTTGCCGCCATTACGTGCGTGTCAAGCGTGCGTGCCTCCTGCGGCAGAGAGAAAAAGTAAAACTTGCGCGCAGTCGGGCTGTACTTGCCCCAATTCGAGGACGCGGTGCCCGAGTACTGCATTGTGCGCGCGTGATAATCGATTGTTGTGCAACCGTGCACATGGTCAGCCAGGTCAATGTACACGCGTTCCAGCGCCCATGGCGCGTCCAGCACAAGCTCGGTTCCGACGTCAAGGATGGTTTTCCAAGTGTGCCTGCGCAGCGGTGCCCAGACAACAATCACGCGGTGCGGCGGCTCTTCGTCCGCGTCCAGATAGTCATCAAGCTCATCTTCGGTGCACAAGGCCACGCCGTTCACGAGGTGCGCCAAGTCTTGCGCGCGCTCCTGCGTTGCTGCAAACACGAGCGTCTTAACGCGTGTGTCTTTGTTCAGCGTGTCACGCACGTACTCGGCGAACTGCTTCACGGTTTCGGCGCAGCCAAAGGACGCGCGCTTTAGCAGTTTTTGCCAACCAGTGCCACACGTGCTCGGCGGCTCAAAAGCAAGTTCGAGCACGCGCGCGGTTTGTGCCGCGCCGCGGGTAAAGTCAATGCTGCACAGCAGTTCATTGCGCGCCACCTCGTCGTCGCAGGCCTGCGCAGCGCGCCAGCGCTGATCAAACGGCGTCGAGTCGTCCTCTTTCTCTTCCATAGCAGTCAAGTGTGACGTGGTCAAGTGTGACGCGGTCAAGTCTGATGTGCTTTACGCGAGGCCCCAGAGCGCGGCGTAGCGCGCGGCCACGGGCGCGGCGCCCGAGATCGGGCGCGCGCCAATCTCGACGTGCGGCGCGGCAGCGGTCGCAAGGTCGCCCGCGTGCAGCGGCGCATCCAGCTCGTTAAAGCTGGGCACATACATTTGCACGGGCTCGAGGCGCGTGATTGCACCGTCGGGCGCACCGTGCACGCTAACGTCGGCGTTTGCGCGCGCAAGCAGCTCGGCGGTCGTGCTGCCAAGGCGCGCAGGCGCAAAGTACGGCGTCGGAGCGCCGGCCGCGACATCGTCCCAGTAGTAGCTGCGCTCAATGTGCTCGCGCACTTCCTTGCCGTGCTGGTTCAGCGCCATCTCTTCGGGGGTAATTGCGTGCGGCGAACCGCGCACAGCCAGTCCGGTCGGGCAGTACGAACCGGGCGCGCCCCAGCCGCGTGTGGAAAAGCGCGCGGGCTTGGGCCGACCCTCGGCCGTGACTGAGGCCGGCCCGTGCAGCAGCAGCAGCTCGGACAGGGGCGTGCTCACGTACACGACGCCGCTAGCCTTTTCTGTCGGCACGACGCCCGCAATGTAGCACAACAACCCTGGCGCGCCGCGCACAAAGCAGTTCGTCGTGTGGGCAACCATGGGGCGCCAGCGCTGCACGTGCACGTCGGGGCCGTACGTGTCAGGCTCCATGTCGGATTCGAGCGTGCGCACGCCGTACGCATCGGTGAGCGCGCGTGCAGCAGCAACGTTGTTGCGCAGTGCGCACTGCGGGGCCTGCGCAAACACGAGCGCAGCGGACGTGCCGTTGGCAGCCTCGCACGGCTCGCGCGAGACGAGCATGGCCGCAAAGCTCGTGTTCGCGGCGGCGGCCGCGTCAATGTGCGCCTGAACTTGCGCGCACAGCAAGGGCGCACTGGAGCGCACGAACATCATCGGGCGCTTGACGGCGCGCCCGTCATCGCGCTCTTCGTAAAACACGGGCGAGGCGAGACCTTCATCGCCAATGGACGGCGTGCGCGCCGCATCGTGAAAGCGCCCTGCCTTGTACGCGTCAACGCCGTACCCGTGCGCGCCAGGCGGCAGTGCGCGCGGCAGCACACCCGCTGGCGGCGGGTTTGCAAACGTTGCGGGCGTGACGGCCACGTCCGTAGCCGTGTTGGAAGCAATGGTGCGCTGCGCAATAGCATGCAGCGTGGTGCACTCGTAGTGTGGCCCAACAAGCAGCGTGCGGTCGACAGCGCCGCGCTCGTCAAAGTGCGCAACATAACCCGTTGCGCGGCCATCGTGAACGGCAAAGTTCGGGTAGATCTCGAGCGAGCGCAGCGTTGCGCCATAGCGCGCAGCGACGTCGCCGAGAAAGCCATGCTCGTCAAGCGTCAGCGGGCGTGCAAGCCGGCTAATGTCAATGTTGTGCGCAGGGGCAGAGGCAGACATGGCTGGCTGGCTGGCTGGCTGGCTGGCTGATAGCGCGTGTAGGCACGTGCGCGAGCGGGGCCATATGCCCGCACCGCGCACGCGCATACGCGTGCTAGCTACCTGCAACTTGCAACTGGGTGCAAGCGCAAACGCAAGCACACGAGCGTGTGCGCGTGCGCGGGGCCCCTGCGCGTACGTAATGTTGTGTTAAACTGATTTAACTTGTATATATGTGTAATTTTACTCTTTTTCAAACACCCTGCAGCATGTTGCGCCAAAAACATGATAAATTACATTATATGTGGATTAAGAAGTTAATATAAAAAAATATGCTCCCGTTGTCTTACCTGGCCTAAATGCACGCTTTTTTAACCCCCGTTTTATGGGCTAAGACTTATTAGCGTAAACCTTGGTTATAAACGGGGTTTTGCGACATTACGCGTATATACCATTGGGAGTGCACATGTGATATTCGTCAATAATTACATATAATTCCGTTTATAACCAAGGTTTACGCTAATAAGTCTTAGCCCATAAAACGGGGGTTAAAAAAGCGTTGTTTTAGGCCAGGTAAGACAACGGGTGCATATTTTTTTATATTGACTTCTTAATCCACATATAATGTAATTTATCATGTTTTTGGCGCAACATGCTCGCAGGGTGTTATTATTTGGTGCTGCGAGCGGGCGGCGGTGCAGCGTCCTTGCCGACAGAGAGTTGCGCAATTGCACGCTCGTACGCATCTTTTTCCATGTCGGGTGTGACGCCACCGTCGCACTCCCACAAGCGCAGCAGATCGGCGACAGCGTCAGCACCCTCGTACACGTTGTACATGGGGCGCTCGATCGCGGGGAAATCTGGCGGCGGGTACGCCGCGTTGAGCAGCGCGGGCGCGTTGGCGCGCACGATTCGCGGGGCTTGATTGGGTGCACGCGCATACCCGTGCACGTGCGGTAAAATCAGCGTGGCAAAGTCGAGGCGACGCTCAAGCGCAAACGAGAGCGAGTCGCGCGCATGCGCAAGATTAGTGGCCTCATTGGGCGCGACAAAGGCAGGCCGTGCGCAGTCAGTCGCCCACGCGTGCGCGGCTGCGGCCACCGTGGCTGCACTTGCCGCAGCCGCAGCCGCGTCTGCAGCGTCGGCCATTCTGCTCATGCTGCCGGCGTTGCCGCTCACGGCCGCGGACGTCGTGGCATCAAGATGCGTTGCTGCTGCACGCGCGCACTCGGCGGTAGACGCGGCTATAGCTGCGGCGCTCTGGCACGTTTCTTGCGCGGCTGCGGCTGCGTCTCGTGCGTGCGTGCACAGCAGCACGGCAAGCGCGCGCACACGCGCTGGCATGGCTTCAACGTCGAGATTGACTGCGCGCGGTGTGGACGGGCAGTGCAGCGGCACGGGACGCGCAGCGCACAGCGCATCGAGCAGGGCCGTGCGCCAGGCGAGTTCACGCGCACTGTTCGCGCATGCGGCATACAGTGTAACAGTCGTGTCGAGCTGCAATGGAGCGGCCAACTCGTGCGGTCCGATTTGTGCGGCAAGCGTCGGGTAGGTAAGCATGAGCGCGGCCAGCGTGGCTGTCCAGCAGTGTGCGTCCGCAGGGCGCAGAAACGCGGCAAGCGGTGAGCGACGCGTGCCAACAATTCGCGCTATCACGCACAGCATTCTATAGTAGCGTGGCGCACGTGCGTCGTCTGTCGCGAGCATGCCTGGGCGTTCGGCGCCAGGGGGTGCGCGCACGTGCACGTGCAGCGCGTCGTACAAGTGCAGCGCAGCAGCACGCACGAGCACGGGTCGCCCGGCGTGTGCGCCCTCGCACGCGCGCTGCAGTACGGCGGGCGCGTTTGCAAGCGCAATGCCAAGTGCGCCAAAGGCGACTGCGCACTGCCAGTCAAGCAGTACCTCGCGCTCGCCAATCAGCAGCGTGACACCGTCGGGCGAGGCGTGCGCAACGTCGTCGACGCGCCACGTGCCGGCCGGTGCCGCGGCGCCAGCAAGCATGGCGTGCACCGCATAGGCCGGCGTGCTAATAAGCAGCAACGCAAGCGGTGCGTCAAGTTTGGCAGCAAAAGCAAGCGCGGTCGCAGGCGCGCAAGCTGTAAGCGTGTCAGCGCCATGCGCGTCAACACCAGCTAGCAGCTGCGGCGACGGCAATGGCAGCAGTAGCACGTTCTCGCCGCGCACGCCGCGCGCAGCAGCTGGCTGCAACACGTTCGGATCCACCGTATCTGTATCAAACGCGTTTTCAAGCAGCACGTAGGCAATGGATTCGGCATGTACTAGCGCGTCGCTTGCCTGTGGCGCTTCATAGCCGCAAATGAAATGTGCATGCACATCGCGCATGAACTGACCGCGCCGGCCTGCGCGCAGAGGTGCGCTCACTAGCGCTTGCGCGGCCAACTCGAGTGCTTCGGCCACGCTTGCCATTCCCGGCGAGCCGTCGGTCTCGGCGCGCGGTATGTAATGCAGCAGGGCATGCACGGCGCACGCGACAGCTGCAACGGCGCGGCGCGCGCGCGGATTCAGTTTTGGCACGCGCTTGTAGCGCAGCGCCAGTGTTAAAAATAGCCCGTGTGCATTTGCCAGGGCATGTTCATCGACGTACCATGCTAGCGCGTACGGTACGAGCGTGCCCGGGCAAGGGAGCACCGTCGCCAGCGCAATGTGGACGCACGCGCACAGTCGGCGATAATCGGGCGCGCCACCGGCGCCGTGTGCAGCCATAACTTCGGGCATGGCGACCGCAAGCTGCCACGGGGCAAACGCAAGCGGAACTGACGCGTGGCGCGAATCGCTCACAAGTACAATCTCGACAACGGCGTCAAGGCCGCAATCGCTCACGTAATAAGGTCGTTTGCGTAAGCGCGCAAGTTTTTCGCACGCTCGCGCAATGCTTTCGCACAGTGTGCGCCCGCGTGAATCCTTGTCGCATGGGTCATGCGCGCGCGGCGCGTGCGTATTGTTAAGTTGCAGACGGACACATGCGTGCATGCGAGGCGCGCAAACACGAGTCGCACTAGTTTGCCGGTGTTGGTTTTGCGTAGGCGTGCGCGCGCCACAAGTCAGCGCGGACAAGTTAAGTTTGCCGAGTCGGTCTGGCTTGGCTTGGCTTGGCTTGGCTTGGCTTGCCTGCCTGTCTGCACTTGGGCGCGGCGGCGCGCGCAGCCCATATGGGCGCACATGGGCGCGTGCGCCAATACGTTTTTGCCTCATGAGTGGCGCGCGCTCGCAGCCGCAGCAGCAGCGGCAGCAGCAGCAGCAGCGGCAGCAGCGGCAGCAGGGTGCAAACATGCCGCCAGCGCTCGAGGCGTACATGACAAGCGACGGCACCGAGTACGTGTTTGGGCGCACGCCGCTTGATGCTGCGCAAGAGCTGCGCAAGCAGTTTGCGCACGTGTCGACCGTGCTGCCTGACGACGTTGAGCGCGCGCTCGAGATCATGCACACTCCCGTTGGGCGCGCGGCATGCGACGTGATTGCGCACGCGCTCTTTGGTGCGCGGCAAAGCGTTACGCTCAAGCGCAAGAACGGTGAGCGCTTGGCGCCGCACGTGCAAGAGCGCATTTCGCAGGCATATGCGCGCTTTGGGCGCTCGGCGCTGCGCGCCATCATTGCGCTGGGCTTTGTCGCGTACCAGCTCGAGCTCGACGTTGAAACGGGCATTATTGTGCCGTTCATGCCCGACCCGGTAACGCTCGAGTACCGCGTGTGCCGCAATCGCGTGACAGGCTCGTCGCGCCTGTACGCGTGGCGCGCGCGTTACGGCTGGGACGTGCGTGTGTACATACACGTTGTCGACATGCCACGCGACAGTGGTGCACTGACAAGCGCGGCCGCTTCCCTACTGCGCGACGCTACGCTGCTGACGGCACTGTACGACACGGCGATCATTGTTGCGGGGACGGTGCGCGCGGGCACAATGTTTGTGCGCGAGCGCGACACGGACACGGCCGAGCGCCACTCGCAGCGCGTCGAGGTTGGTGTGAGCACAATGGCGGACATATTTAGCGATGCGGCAGCCAATGCGGCAGCCAATGCGGCGCCAAACGTGGGGCGCACGGCGGCAGGGCTGCGCACGGGTACGCTGAGCGCACGCGACGTGGCGCTTGGCGCGGCAGGCATTAGCGAGCCCGAGGACACAAGCCGGCCAGACGTGAACACGACCGTGCTCGACACGGGCGCGGGTGTCAAGCACACGCTTGTGCGCCTGCAACCAAACCTTGACATTGTTGCGCCTGGCGCGGCTGCGCCGCTGGCAAGCATTGACGAGGCCAACGCGCGCTTTACGGCCGCGCTTGCAGCCGCCATTGGGCTGCCCGCGTCGCTGTTCACGGCAGGCACATCGGGCGGCTCGTACGGCGCGCATCTTGACGTTGTGCAAGAGGGCGTGAACGACGTTGTCTCGCGCTGGGCGGGCATGATGGCGACCTTGCTGCAAGAAGTGTGCGACAAGTCGTACGCGTCGACCGACGAGCGGCGCGTCATTCGCGCGCTTGAAGAGCGCCTGATGCGCGTAACGGCAAACCAGTCGTTGATGGGCATGCTCGTTGCCGAGAGCGCGGTTCACATGCCCGTACGCAGCTTTGCGCATACGGCGGACGAGTTTGCCGCGCAGGTCATGATCAGCGACGAAGAGTACGACGAGCTGCTAACACAACAGCGTCTCATGGTCGATATACTGTACGACACCAAGCGCAGCGTCAGCATGCTGTACCAGCTTATGAAAATGGGCACAATCGATCTTGATGTCGCGCATCAGCTTGTCATGCAGTCCATGCGGCTTGATCGCGACACGGTGCGCGCTCAGGCCGATATGGCCGAGGTCACCGGCGAGCTTGCCAAACGTCGCCGCCGCGTTGTTGATGGTAACGTCGACGCGCCAGACCAATCCACACGCAAGAGCAAGAGCAAGAGCAAAGCGCGTAGCGCAAGCCCCGTGACAAGCGACGACGACGACAACGACGACGACGACGACAACAACAGCCGCCGCCGCGCGCGCAAGCGCCAGCGCTTGGCATAGCGCAGCCGTAAAACATACCAAATTACAATAAATGCACATTTAAACGCTAATATAAAAAAATATGCACCCGCTGTCTTACCTGGCCTAAAGTGACGCTTTTTTAACCGCCGTTTTATGGGCTAAAACTTATTAGCATTAACCTTGGTTATAACCGGAATTGCTTGTAATTACCAGTGAATATTGCATGTGCGCGTTGACATAAAATGATTGTAATGTTGCAAAATAGCGAAAATAACAAAGGTTTACGCTAATAGGTCTTAGCCCATAAAACAGGGGTTAAAAAAGCGTCACTTTAGGCCAGGTAAGACAACGGGTGCATATTTTTTTATATTAGCATTTAAATGCGCTTTATTGTGTAATTTACATGATATTTACAATCATCAGCACAAGTGGTAAGCATCAAATATACAAAAATGTGATAAATACGGATTTAAACGCTAATATAAAAAAATATGCACCCGCTGTCTTACCTGGCCTAAATGCACGCTTTTTTAACCCCCGTTTTATGGGCTAAGACCTATTAGCGTAAACCTTTGTTATTTTAGCTATTTTACAACATTACATTCATTTTATGTCAGCGTGCACAGGCGATATTTGCTGGTAATTACAAGCAATTCCGGTTATAACCAAGGTTAATGCTAATAGGTCTTAGCCCATAAAACGGGGGTTAAAAAAGCGTGCATTTGGGCCAGGTAAGACAGCGGGTGCATATTTTTTTATATTAACGTTTAAATGCCAATAATCAGTATTTTTATTATTATTTTTAATGATGCGCTGCTCAAGCTTGCACACCAGCTCGTGAATGCGCGAGCGTAAGCAGCGCAAGAGACAAGATGAGGACGCCTTGTGTTGATTTTGTAACATCAGCCAGTTAATGTGTTCTTGGTGCGCAAGCAAAACAGTGAGTGAGCGGACACGCAAACACTGCACTTGATGCAAGCAGCGCACGCGGCGCACGCGGCGCATGGCGAGCACGACGGCGCGTGCATTGATGCATGCGAGCGCAGCCAGTTGAGCGCATGTATGCTTGATGCATTGCGCTCGCGTATCATGGCAACGGGGTTTGGCGGCGCGCAACCGCACGTAGACTCGTTCAACGCATTTATTGATCGGTTGGACGAGATCACCGCCGCGATTGGGCCGTACAGCTCGGTTGCATCGACAGATTACAATACGCTGGGTGTGCTGCACCGTGTGCCGCGTCCTGCCGTGTACTTGCTGCGCCTCGAGCTTGTTGGCGTTGTTGGCGTGACGCTTGAGCCCGAGCGCCTGAACGGTGTAGAGCGTGCCGCGGCGTGCGTGCGGCCCGAGTGTGCGGCCGTAACTACGTGTCCGCACGTGCCCGTGCCAATTGGCCTTGCTGAAGCACGCGTGGCGCGCGCCGATTACACGCGCACTGTGCTCGTGCGTGTTGTGCGTGACACGTACACCCTGCCCGATGCGGCAACGCCGGCCGAGACCGCGTTGCACGCAGCCGAGCTTGACAAGGCGCTTACCGACGCAGTGTACATGCACGACGAACAGCAAAAAGGTCGGTATCTTGCGCGCTTGCTGCGTGCGCGCACACATCCCGCGCTTGCGCGTCTGCTGCGCAGCGCTCCCGTAGTGCATGCTGTGCGTGGCGTGCCGCTCATGTGGCTTGCGGGCGCGCGCGGCTGCGCGCTGGCGCCCGAGGCGCGCGTGCGCTACAGCGCCAAGGACTGGGCCGCGCTGCGGCTTGACCCTGCAGACCATGGCGGCTATTTTGTGCACGGCGGAAACAACAAAATGCCGCAAACGTTTCTCACGCAAGGCGCTAACCTCATCGTGACCACGCGCGTGCGCGTTGGCGAGCACGATGCAGTGCGCGCCGCGCTGTGGGCGCACGACTCTGCGCTTGATGCGCTTGAGAATCGGCGCTATGCGGTTGCCACGCGCGCCAAGTCCGGGCTGCGCGCACGCGCGGGCGCGCGAGCGATTGGCCTAGATCCGCGCGGGCCGGGCGACGGCCCCGAGCTGTTGTGGTTTAGCTGCTCGTCGCTGCGCACGGCCGTGCCGGCGGCGCTGGTGTTCTACGCGGCTGGCGCCACGTCGGACCGCGACGTTGCGCGCTTGCTTGGCTTGTGCGGCAACACGGCCGATGCGGGTGCCGACCGCTATTGCACGGTTTGTCGCATGAAGCGTTGCGCGTGCGCCGGTTTTGCGAGCGCGCGGCTTGTCGAGGCGACGATCGAGTACGCACGCGGCATGTGCGAGGCTGATGTGCAAACGCTGAGCACTGCCATGCCTCACGACGCCGCGCTGCACATTGCTGCGCGGTGCGCGCTCGTGCGCGTTGCGCATGCCGTCGCTGCCGAGCAGCAAGAGCACACGACAGCGTCCGCGCTTGCGCAATTTGAGAACCGTCTTGCACGTGACCTGTTTGCGCACGCTAGCGCGCCGCTCGACTTGCCGGCTGACGCCGGGCGCGACGACGATGTCGCACTTGCTGCGCGAGTCATGACGCTGCACGACATGTGCTGTCGCGTGCTTGCCGTCGTTGGCGGCGCAGACGCAGACGCGCTCGATCATCTGGCAAACATGCGCACAACGGGCATTGGCGAGTTTACACAGCACGCGTACACAATTGGCTGTCGCCAGTCTGTATCCAAGATGGTTAGTGTGGCCGTGAAAAACCTTGAACGCGGTCTGGACACGTTTAACGCACTGGCCCTGCGCGGCATGTACGGCGACATGCGTTTTGCGCTTGCAAGCGTGCGCGTGCGCAACATGATCAAAACGGGCCGCGTCGAGATGGACGGGCGCACGGCAACAAGCGTGACCGAGCACGCCAAGGACATTTCTCAATTTGAAAAGCTTACGGCTTTGCGCGCTGTGCGCCGCGTGGCTGCGCTTGGGGCGCCAAGCGGGCGCACGGCCGCCGCTTCTGCACCGCCGCGCATGCGTGCTGTGCATGGCTCGTCGTACGGGTTTTTGTGCCCATCCAGCACGCCCGAGGGCGCGGGCGTAGGCACGTCGCTGCGCCTCGCGCACACGGCGCACACGGCGCCGCCGTTGCCGCACGCCGAGCGTGCCTCGCTTGCCAATGCACTTTACGCAAGCGGCAGCAGCGACGCAGGCGCACGCGCGCCGGACCCTGGCGCAGGTGTAATGCCCGTGGCGCTTGTGGCGCTGGCGCACGGGCACGACGGCATGATGGCGCGCGCTGCGCAGCACACCGAGGCTTTGCGCGTGGCCGCCAAGGGTCGCGACGCCAACGCGCGTGCGGGCGCGGATCACTGGGCGGGCGTGCTGGGCGCGCTTGACACGACGCTTGGGCAGGGTGCTCAGCCGCTGGTGGCGCTTGCACATGCGCTTGGTGATGGCGATTTGACGCGCGTGCTGCTCGACGGGGCGCTGGTCGCGCTGTGCACGGCCGAACATGCGCCCGTGCTTGCAGAGCATTTGCGCGCCTGGCGCCGCGCGGACATTGCGCGCGCAGGCGTTTCAATTGCCTGGCGCGCCGAAATGCGCGCGCTTGAGATTGCAACAGACGGGCGGCGACTTGTGCGGCCGCTGCTGCGCCTTGAGCGCACGCCCGGGCCGCGCGAGCGCTACCATGTGCCTGCGCGCGCAACGACGCTCGAGCGCCTCGGCGACGCGCCGAGCGTGCAGCGCAGCGTGAGTCTTGCCTCGCTGCTTGCCGCGGGCACTGTCGAACTGCTTGACGCGGCCGAGTGCGAAAACGTGTATATTGCGCAAGCTCCGTTTGTCGGCGCTCTTGATGCGCACGTGCTTGACACGGCGCCGCACGGCGCGCCAACACATCTTGAAGTCGACGGCGCTGCGCTGTTTGCGCCAAACACGGTCACCATGGCGTTCCCCGCGATGAACGCCGCGCCTCGCTTGACGATCGGCGGTGCGCAAAAGGACCAATGCGCGAGCGCACCGCCGCTAGACGATGTGCTGCACGCAGCGCGCAAGCGTTACACGCTGTGGTACCCGCAGCGCACGCTCATGAGCACGGTCGCGGACGACGCGCTTGCCGTTGCGCCGTACGGCCAGGTCGCGCTGACTGCGTTCCTCTCGGTCATATGGAACCAGGAGGACAATGTGCGTGTGAGCGAGACCGCGGGCGACTTTGGCGCGGGACGCATGAGCGTGATCGAGCCGTACACGCACGCCGAACGCCTGTCCAAGTTCAGCATGCAGCTTGGCGGCACGCGTGCGCACGACCTGTTCTTTACGCCGGTGCGTGGCGACCCCGAGGGCCGGGCAATACGCGAGCACGCGCTGTACAATTACAACTCGCTTGACGCAGACGGTATTATTGGTCAGGGCGAGTGCGTGCGCAAAAACGACGTGCTTGTCGGCGCCGCGCGTGCCGAGCTTGTTCCGGGTACGCGCGACGGCGAGCTTGCGTTTGTGTGCGAGTCGCTCGTGTACACTGGCCCAACCGCTGTCGTAATGTCCGTCGAGATCAGCACGGGGCCGACGGGGCGTCGCGCGACTGTGCTCTTGCGTCGCATGCACGTGCAAGAAGTTGGCGACAAGCAAGCCGCCGTGCCGTCGCAAAAGGCGACGATTGGCGATCTTGCGCGCGCGGTCGACATGCCAAGCATTGCTAGTCGCAACGGCGCGCTTGCGGGCATGCGGCTCGAGCGCATTATGAACCCGCACCAGGGCCCGTCGCGCATGACGTCTGGCCTGTTTTTTGAACTTGTCGCGGGCATGCTTGCGCTGGCGCGAGCGCACGGCTTTAACGCCACGGCCTTTCGCGATTACCGCTGCGGCGTTGCCTGGACGCCGGGCGTCGCAAGCGCGGACGCGAGCGCGGACGAGTCGCCTTACGAGGCCATGCACGCGGCGGGTTTGCACCGCTTTGGCTATGTGCGTCTGATCGACCCCGTTACGGGTGACTTTATGCGTACGCACACGGGCGAGCCGCTTGCGGCCGCCGTCGGCTTTGTCTACACGCTCTATCTGAACAAGCTCACCGAAGAAAAGCATCAAGCGCGCGCGCGCGGCCCGTACAATGAGCAAACGCGCCAGCCCGTCAAGGGGCGCAAGCTCAACGGCGGTCTGCGCATGGGCGAAATGGAGCGCGACTGTCAGATCGCGCATGGCGCAGCCTTTTTCTTGCGCGACCGCATGTTCTTCAACTCGGACCCGTACGAGGCGCACGTGTGCAAAATTTGCGGTTTGCTTGTTGACCCCGTTTATTTTCCGCGCTATGACGCGCATGGGCGCGCGCTTGCCATCAAGGAGATCACGTGCTTGCTGTGCAACGACCCGCAAGCAATCGTACGCATTGCCATGCCTTATGCGTTCAAGCTGCTATACCAAGAAATGCGCGCGTTGCACATTGCCTTGCGCTTTCGCTTTGCGCCTGACGGGGCTGTCTATGCTTTTGGCGCGGACGGCAACGTTATTGCGCCCGTGCTTGACGGTAAGCCGCGCTACATGCCCGGCGCTACGCCCGACACGCCGGACACGCCCGCGCCCTTTGGCGTGGACGCAGAAGCACTTGCAGAGCTGCTGGAAGGCGCGTCAACGGCGCTTGGCATTGTCGCTGGCGCCGCCGGTAGTGCGGATGATAGCGACGAGGGTAATGGCGCGCCTGCTGCGCCCGCGCGCGACGGCAGCAACAGCAGCTCGGGCGATGCAGACGACTTGCGCAGCGACGGCGGCGCGTCCAACTCGTCAGGTGAGCGCGATGACTGCGCAAGCAGCCGCAGCGACAGCAGCGCACCCGACAATATTGCCAACGATGATGACGACGATGCAGACAACGGAAGACGCCGCGCGCCTGCCCGAACGCCAGCACGCGCCGTTCGACTCAAACGAAAACGCCGCACTTGATTCCCCGTTTAAAGAAACAAATGTCGAAAAAACCGGTCGAGTTTCGCGCTTATTATCGCCTTGTGCGCGAACTGGGCGCGCCGTTTGACGAGCGCCACTTTAAGCACGTTGCCTATGCCACGCTGGACATGATCATGAGCGCGCTGCGCACCGGGCGTGAGCGGCACGGCGCGTTGAGCGCAGACCACGTCGGACTAGCGCTTGCGTGCGTCAAGAGCGCACGCATGCGCGTCGAGCTGCTCAAGAGCATCCTCACTGCGCTTGGGCCGCATCAAGCTTGGCCGCCTGCGCACGACCTTGCGCGCCGCATGCCCGACTACGCTGCCGAGCTTGCCCTTGTGCTGGCGCGACGCGCCACGCTTGCGGCAACGCCCGCCCTACCGGCGCCCGAGCCCGCGCTAGCACTTGTCCTCGCGCGTCGCGCGCCCGAGCCCGCGCGCCGCGCGCTCAAGCGCGCGCGCGAATCTGAGCGCGAGGCTGAGCGCGAGGCCGAGCGGTTGCGCGAGCGCTCGTTTGTCGCCTCGGACAGCGCGGAGAGCATGCAGGGAGAGTCGTCGTCGTCGTCGTCGTCGTCGTACGCGCCCAGCAGCTCGAGCGACAGCGACGACATCAGCGAGAGCGCGCGCCGGCGCCACAAGCGCGTGTGCCGGGAATCCGAGCTGCTGGCGCGCATCGCGGCGCTCGAGGACGCCGTGCGTCGCGCAAGTCGGTAAAGACCGTGTTTGTGTATCACTTAACTTGCAAAAACCGCATGGAAATTTCTAAAATTCCAACGGAGTTGCGCGCAAAACGCACACGCGAGCAGGCTGGCCTGGACGACGCAGAGGCGGGAAATGCGCGCAAGACTGCCGCAAAGACATGGGGCCTCGAGCTGCGCGACCTTGCGAGCGCAACCAAGGGGTACATGACGCGTGCGCAGTGTAAGACCGACACTGTTGAGGCGCTGCTTGCGCTGGGCGCGTGTAGTGCCGCCGCGATGCGCGTCACGCAAACGCTTGGCGACATTGGCACGCTGCGCGACTGGCTTTTTTCGCGCAAGCAGCTCACACGCGCCGCGCTGCGCATGTGGCAGCACACCCAGTGCCCTGAGGAGTGCAAGAAAGGCGAGAACTGCACATGGCGCGTCGCTCCGGGTGAGCTCGATCGCACGGATGGACCGCGTTTTGTCGCGCTTGACGATGCGAATAAGGCCGTCGACGGGTTCTTCCCGCTTGCCGACCTGCCTAACGAGGTTATTGGCCACATTGTACGCATGGTCGCGTACGACTTCACGACACTCTCCAAGCTATCCGCCGTATGCCGCACGCTGCGCTGCATCGTTGCCGACACACTACCGCAGATACTTGTTGACTGCACGGTGCTTGTGCGCGCGCACGTGCCAGATCTCGCGTGGGTGGCGCATTAGCTCGAGACCGTGCGCACGTCAAAGCTGATGCCGTTCGCGTCCGACGCACCGGCCAACGGAAAGGATGTTTTTCGCGGCTTGCCGTGCACTAAGTCGGCACACGCACTGCTTGCGCGCCCGGCCCAAACGCTTGCCGTGCTTGGCAAGACCAGCCCCGGCAACTGGCGCCACTGGATCGCGAAACGCGCGTGGGGTCCAACGTATCACATTATATATGACCATTTGATGTCGCCGTTCGCTTCCGAGCGCGAGATGAACGAGGTGCGCGCGCTCATGCTCGAGGCGGAAAGGCTGAGAGGCGCGTGGTGGAATCCGCTGGCGTCGCATGCGCCGTGCATGTCGCAGTGGTTCAAATCAATCGCAGCCCTGCGCGCGAGCGTGCTGCGCGCGCGCGAGCTGCCCGTGCTGCTTGGCGCTGTGCAAAAGGCGCTCGCGCGCGTTGATCAGGACGAGCCGCTGCTGCGCAAAGCGTACGACGAGCAGGAAATTATGGTGTACATCTACAGAATGTGGGTGTGTGCCTCCATGCCAAACGCCGAGCTTGAGTCGGCGCTTGACATTGCCGACCAGATTGCCGCCGCGATTGCATGCGAAGCCAATGCGTATGCGTCCGAGCTAGCTGCGAACAGCGTGTCGCCGGCATTTTTTAACCTTGAGCACCTGAGCAGTTCCTTTATGCGTTACTGCACACACACGCCCGTTCAAATTGAGTTGCAGGCGCGCCAGACAATCACCAAGCTCATCAACAAAAACTACCCGCTGTACACGTCGTTCCCCTACTGGCCAGCACTGCATGCGCAACTGGTGCTGGTCGAATTTCCCGTAGATTGCTTGGCAATGTACGTGCGCGGCGGCTGTGTCGCGCGCATGCTTGTTGCCGAGTTTGTCCATCAAGCCGAAGACATGTGTCGCCGCACAGACGGCTTTTGCAATTGTCGTGCGCGCCTTGACGCTGTCTGGGCGCCTATCGAGACTGCCTTGCGCGCGCTGTGCCCGCCCGACACTGCTAAATAGTAATAATAATAATCAGGCGTGTCGCGCTAGCTTTACGGCCTAGGCAAGCTCAGGTTCGCTCGCCGCGAATGCGCAGCGCAAGCTGCATGTCCTTGGGGAAGATTGTCACGCGCTTGGCGTGAATGGCACACAGGTTCGTGTCTTCGAACATGCCAGTAAGGTAGGCCTCGCACGCCTCTTGCAGTGCTGCAACTGCGCTGGACTGAAAGCGCAGGTCCGCCTTGTAGTTCTGCGCGACTTCGCGCACGAGGCGCTGGAATGGTGCCTTGCGGATGAGCAGCTCGGTGCTCTTCTGATAGCGGCGAATCTCGCGCAGAGCAACCGTGCCCGGGCGGTAGCGATGCGGCTTGCGCGGCGCCTTGAGTGCGCCATCAAGCGCAGGTGCTGTCGAGCGCGCGGCCTTGGATGCCAGCGACTTGCGCGGTGCCTTGCCCCCCGTGCTCTTGCGAGCGGTCATCTTTGTGCGTGCCATGCGAGTAGAGTGGAGTAGAGTAGAGTAGAGTATACCAGTGCAGTGTGTGTGTGAGCCATTGCCGCGCTGCCTTGCGCACGTCGCTAGTGCGCGTGCCACTGGTGTGCTGCGCGCTACACGTGCCGCGCACAACCGCGGTGCACACTTGCACGCGGCACCGGCACCGGCAGCACCAAGTGCGGCGCCGCCCCGAGCGGGCGCTACACTGCACTCGCGCGCGTGCGAGCTCGCACTCGCATGGAGCACAGCTCGGACGCGGCACTTGCGCACGTGCTACAGCAGTTGACCGAGTGGCAAGACGCGGCGCCACACATGGTCGGCAACATTGACGCCATGCGCGCGGCCGCGCTCTTTGCGCACGCGCACGTCACACATGCCGCTTATATTGTACTCGGTGCTATTGCACTGTACGCGGCCGCATGGTGTGATCCTGTCACGGGTGCCGACATGCAAAGCACGTATGACGAACTGTGCCGCAATCTCGATCGTGCATGCGCCTTTGCCGCGCTTGATATGCGGCACGCGCCATCTGCATGCATTGCAAGACGGGCAAACGGCGGCGGCGGCGGCGGCGGCGACGAGCTTGACGAGCTGTGCGTTGGCCTTGCGCGCTTTGCCTGTGCCATCACGGCGCACGACGTGTACGGTGCAGACGAGCGCGAGCGCGAGCACGCTCACGCAGCGCTGGACGTGCGACTGGCGCTGCGTGGTCTTGAGCGCGCACGAGCTGAAGCACACGCTGTGCATGCAAGAATGGCCAGTTGCGCACGGGCTGCCGCACGTGACGTGACCGTTCCTCGAGTTGCGCGAACAGGTACAGGCAAGCGCGTGCGGGCCGATCCTGATGTTGACACCGAGGCATCGCGGGTCAAACGCGCGCGTACGTAAAGCATTACCTGACTTGCGATTGGCGCACATACGCGGCCGCGCCGGGCGCCTAGTTTGGGCGCTGCCACCGTACATCTTTGCGTGGGTGTGTAGGTGGGTGCGTGGGTGTGCACACGCGCACGTGCGTACAAACTTACACTACACTTGCACAACTTAGCACATGACCGAGCCGCACCGTAGCGCGCTCGATGCGCTGACAAGGACTGGTTGGGATGCGCCGCGCATAGCATCGCACGTGGCCGCAATTAACGCTGGGTTTTCGCACCAGCGCGGAAAAATGAAGACCACCGTAATTGACGCTTTGAACGCGACATACAAGTGCACACAGACCGCCGGCTCACACGCAAGAGTTTACGCCCAAACCTGGTGGCGAGAGCAAGCAAAAGCAATCGAGTACACACATGCAGCTTGCCTCAATAGCATGCAGGCCTGCGCGTCCAACTGGCGCGCGGCGCTAGCACTAGACGACGTGCGTGACGCATGCCTCATGTGCAACATATCCGTGCACAACAGCGTTACGGCCCAGCTTGACGCTCTGCTTGGTCTTATTGGCGCGCTGTGCGTTGCAGACACAAGTCCGACCTCGACCGCGGACGTGGAAACGGCACGCATGTGCGAGCATGCTGCGCTGTTGGCCGCTTCGGCGCACGTTTGCGCACAAACTCAGGCACGCGCGTACGCTGACTTGCTTATCATGGCTAGTGCCGCGCGTGCAGCGGCTCCGCTCAAGCGCGCTCGCTCGCCAGAGCCCGATGCAACGGAAGATGCGTCGCGTGCCAAACGACCGTGCCGCGAGTGCGCCTGCCAGACAGACACTGTGCAGCCAGCCGCACCACCGCCTCTGGCGCCACCGGCTCTGGAGTCACTAGCTCCGGCGCCACCGCCTTTGGCGCCACCGCCTTTGGCGCCTACGCCTCTAGCGTTTGCGCCGTGCGAACGCTCGACAAGCCCCATGCTGCACATTGACACGCCGGCGTTGCATCCAGGCGCCAGCGTGTCCAGTTCAGCAGATCCTGCAGAAGAGGTTGCCCCGCGCAGCTCGCGCGGACACTCCTGCCCCACGGCGCACGCGCGAAAAAGCGGCCGAGCCGTACGAGCTCCACGGACTTATGCAACTTTTGTCTAGCGCACATTGCAGGCACGTGAACACGTTTGAATTTAAAATACGTAAATGCAAATAAGTCACTTGCGCACTTGCGGGCACACACACGACAGATCAAATATAAAAAATGTGATAAATACGGATTTAAACGCTAATATAAAAAAATATGCACCCGTTGTCTTACCTGGCCCAAAGTGACGCTTTTTTAACCCCCGTTTTATGGGCTAAGACTTATTAGCGTAAACCTTGGTTATAATCGGAATTACATGTAATTACCAGCAAATATCGCATGCGCGCACTGACATAAAATGGGTGTAATGTTATAAAATAACTAAAATAACAAAGGTTTACGCTAATAGGTCTTAGCCCATAAAACGGGGGTTAAAAAAGCGTGCATTTAGGCCAGGTGAGACAACGGGTGCATATTTTTTTTATATTAGCGTTTAATGCCAGTTTTATTGTATTTATTTATTTTACATGCGTTGCGCACTAGAGCAGTTCGGACGGTGTGTCAAGCGGGGCGGTCAGGCCCAGTGGCGGCCTGAGCATGGTTTCAGCCGCACGCGTGCATGCGTGAGCAAAACGCGCATGTGAAAAGCGCCACAGACCGTTGCGCAGCTCGCACGCAAATCCCCACAGGCGCATGTCACGGCGCCAGTCTGCAATGCACGGCGCCTCGTCAAACCAGTAGAGTGCGCGCACAAAAGCGGCCGCATCATCGACAATTGCTGCGCCGTCGTAAGACCATGCCGCGGGCGCGCGCGTGTCATGCGCAAGCGCAGCAAGGCGCGGCGCGGCGCTGGCGCCAATCTCGGTGCTGTACAGGTAGTCCGCGTCGGGCAGTGCGGCAGCATAGGCGGCATATGACGATGCGTCAACAAGGCGTAGCAAACGCGCAACATACGCCGATGACACGACGTGAAGCACGTCGTGCTCGTGCTTGCCATTGCCATTGCCATCAACGTTGCCCCAGTCCAGCTCGCTGCTGCTGCTGCCGCCGCTGTCGCCGCTGCGGTCCATGTCAAGTGGCGTCAGTTGCGCGCGCCGCGTCTTGCTGCGCGACAAGACGCGCGGCTGCGCGCGCTAGCGCTGTAAAGCCAGCCAGCAGTGCGTCGGCGCCGCGCACCAGAATCTGCGCGGGCGGCAGCGCGCCCGTGCTCTCGGTGCATACGTCATACACGGGCTGAGCCTCGACAACAACAAGACCTGCCCAGTGTCTTTCGTGCTGGCCCGACGCAATGCGTGCTGCCGCAGCCGCGGCAGACTCGTCAAGCTTGTCCAAGTGTGCACGCAGCCGTGCAATCTCGGCAGCGGGGGCGCCGCGCGCAATTGCCGCTTCGTGCCAGCGCTCGGCTGCTGCGCGCGCGCGTGCAGCGCCCGCGTGCGCAACAGCAAGTGCTTCGTCGCAATCAAGATCTGCGCCGGCGCGCGCGCACTCGCCGCACTGCGTACATGCGTCGGCGTCGCGCACGCAAAGATGCGCATCCTCGATTGATAACACGCCTTCGTGGCATGCAGCTGCCACACGCGCGCGTACGGCCAAAGGTGCAACGGCTTCACGCGAGCTGTTAATGCGTACGCGCGCCACGTGCAGCAGATGCGGATTGACTGCAATTGCGTGACGCGCGTGCAGGCGCCCATCTGCGCGTATGGCGCGCGCGCTGACGCGCAGTGTTGCGCGTGGCGCAAGCAGCGTTAGCAGCACGTCTGGTGCAACGTGCGCTGTGGGCGCGTCTGGCACAAGCATCAAGCTTGACGCGTAGACGGGGCGTGATTCACGTGCGTCCGTGTTTGTCTCGTCAAGCCATGCTTCAACTGAGCAGCGCGAACAGTGTGTTTCGCAAGGACACATGTGCGCGGGTACAAGTGCATCCACGCGCGTCGCATCAAGCGGTAGCAGACCGATGCGATGAGCTAGCATATCGGGCGAAACATGCGCGCCGTACGGCGAGTCGTCACCGTCAAGCCAAATATCAACAAAGCTAAAGGCAATGCTAGCCGGTAGCTCGTGCAGCGCGCGCTGCAGCGCATTGGCCAAGTAAAGCGGAACGTTGTGCGTCCGCGCACAAGCCCCCTCGTCGTCCGCGTACATGCGCAACTCGACGCGCCAGCGCTCCATTGACGCGCTGATGACTGCAGTGTG
>JANMGB010000190.1:0-1277 GCA_031374415.1 Burkholderiales bacterium | reverse complement strand
CCCGTGCGTCCGCAGTTCAACGTCACCGAGCTCGCCGCTGCCGGCAAGCAGGCGACCTCGAGACCGAGCGGCTGCGGCTCAATGCGCTCGCAGCCGAGAGTGTTGTCGAGTTGGCGCGCGAGAGGACGCCGCCACCACCGCCGCCACTCAAGCAGTGAGCAGTTAGCAGTGAGCAATTGAGCTCTTGAGCTCTGCGCGTCTCAGTTGACAAGCGTGCTCGAGAGATTGACATTTGTCGGAGTTTTGAAGTTTGAGTGTTGTTCGCTCTGCTCGCGGTGCACTGTGTGCTGACTGTCGTTGTGTGCGTCGTGTCGTGTTCGCTTGCTTGCAGTGACTGAGCTGATTCTTCGCTGCAAGACGACGAAAGGCGTCGTCGAGAAACGCGTCAAGCACGACGCTGTTGTGGTCCAAGTGAGTCGATGATTTGCATGTCGCTCCGCTCTCACACGTCGTCTTCAGCTGATAGGCATGGATCTGACGGATGTGCCGTCCGAGTTGTTCCGCATGAAGAACCTGAAGAGACTCTACCTCAACTACAACAACCTTTGCTCGCTGCCGAGCGAAATCGCGCACCTGACGACGCTCGAAGTTCTCTGGGTGCGATGCTTGAAGCGATGTGATCGTGATCTGACCAAAAGCCACGGTGTTTCAGGTCAACAGCAACCAGCTCACGTCTCTTCCGCCCGAACTCGGTCTGCTGACCAATCTCAAGGAGCTCCAAGTGCGGCACTCGAGACAGGCGGATCTTGATCTGACCCTGCGTCACCGTGCTTTCAGGTCTTCAACAACCAGCTCACGTCGCTCCCTGCAGAAATCGGCCAGCTGACGAGGCTCGAGCTGCTCTCAGTGCGAGATTCGAGTTGACTGCATCGTGATCTGACCTCAAGTTTGTGCTCTAGGTCCACAACAATCACCTCAAATGGTTGCCGGCCGAGCTGGGCCAGTTGCCGAAGCTCATGCACCTCGATGTGCGAGACTTGGGTCCTTTGATCTCGGTCCTTACTCGTCCTCCTCTCTTCAGCTTGACGGAAACCCACTTCCACCGATTGCCGGATCGCCGTATGACAGCAACGACAGTGCCGAACAATGCGCGCGCCGCATCGACGAAATCCTCGCCGCTACGACGCACATCGGCATGATTCGCGAGCGTGCCACCGAGATCTGCATCGGTCTGCAGAGTCTCGAACTGCCCGCTTTTGTGACGCTCACGATCATCGATGAGGCGGTGCACGAGAACGCGATTCGCATGTGGGCCAAGTGGGAGTTGATCACGGCGG
>JANMGB010000281.1:0-12235 GCA_031374415.1 Burkholderiales bacterium | reverse complement strand
TCCAGCAGCAGGATCGCCCCGACAACTGAAGCCGTCCTGCGGACGGCGCGCTATCCCCCCCACCCAATCCGGTCGGCTTCGCCTCTGGGCCGCTTCGCGGCCTACCGCAATGGATGGAGCCCCCCGCGCATTCGGTGGATTGGCAAGCTGTGCTTGCAGGAATGCAGTGCGCGGGCATCACACTCGTGAGACACGCCCCTGGATCCCCGCCTGCGCGGGGATGACGGGCTCAGGCGGGGGTGACGGGCGCAGGCGGGGATGACGGGCGCAGGATCTCCCCATGTCATTCCCGCGCAGGCGGGAATCCAGCAGCCTGTGTACTTCGCCATCGTCCTCGCCAAAATTCAACCTTTCAAATTCACTCAGCTCAGACGCATGCGCCTCAACGTGCTGCGTTGGCGTCGGCGACGGTCAACGCCGTCATGTTGACGATGCGACGCACGGTGGCCGTGGGCGTCAAGATATGCACGGGCTGGGCCGCGCCCAGCAGCACGGGGCCAATCGCAATGCCCCCGCCCGAGACGGTTTTCAGGAGGTTGTAGCTGATGTTGGCGGCATCGATGTTGGGCAACACCAGGAGGTTGGCCTCGCCGCTGAGGGTGCTGTGGGGCATCAGTTCAGCGCGACACATGGCGTCCAGGGCCGCGTCGCCGTGCATTTCGCCGTCAATCTCCAGCCACAGCGCTTGCATGCGCAGTAACTCGAGCGTTTCGCGCATTTTGACTGCCGAAGGCTGGTTGCTGGAGCCAAAGTTGCTGTGCGACAGCAGGGCGGCCTTGGGTTGCAAGCCAAAGCGCATCATCTCTTCGGCCGCCATGATGGTGATCTCGGCAAGTTGCGCCGCCGTAGGGTCGTAGTTGACATGGGTGTCCACCAGCATCAGCTGACGCCCCGGCAAGATCAGGCCGTTCATGCAGGCGTAGGTTTTGGTGCCCTCACGGCGGCCAATCACCTGATCGATGTAGTGCAGGTGCATGGCGGTGGTGCCCCAGGTGCCGCACAACAAGCCATCGACCTCCTTCTTCTTCAACAACATCGCACCGATGAGGGTCAGGCGGCGGCGCATCTCGATTTTGGCGAATTGGGCTGTCACGCCCTTGCGCGCCGTCAGGGCGTGGTAGGTCTGCCAGTAGTCGCGGTAGCGCGGGTCTCGTTCGGTGCTGACCAGGTCGTAGTCGCGCCCCGCCCTCAAGCGCAAACCAAATTTCTCGATGCGCTGCGCGATGATCTCCGGGCGACCGATCAGGGTGGGGCGCGCCAGACCTTCATCGACCACCACTTGTGCCGCCCGCAAAACGCGCTCCTCCTCCCCTTCAGCATACGCAACGCGCTTGTTCAAGGCTCGCTTGGCGAGGTTGAAAATGGGTTTCATCGTCGTGCCGGAGGCATAGACAAAGGTCTGCAACTTCTCGCGGTAGGCGTCAAAGTCAAGAATGGGGCGCGAAGCCACCCCCGATTCAGCCGCCGCTTGGGCCACAGCCGGCGCGATTTTGATCATCAAGCGGGGGTCAAAGGGCTTGGGGATCAGGTACTCAGGGCCAAAGCTGAGTGTGGCGCCCACATAGGCCGCGGCCACGACCTCGCTTTGCTCAGCCTGGGCCAACTCGGCTATGGCGTGCACGGCGGCGATCTCCATCTCGACGGTGATGGTGGTTGCACCACAGTCCAGGGCACCCCGGAAGATGTAGGGGAAGCACAGCACGTTGTTGACTTGGTTGACGTAGTCGGTGCGGCCGGTCGCAATGATGGCGTCGCTGCGTACCTCTTGGACCTGCTCGGGCAGGATTTCGGGCGTCGGGTTGGCCAGGGCAAAAATCAGGGGGTTGGCCGCCATCGCGGCGACCATTTCTTTCTTGAGTACACCCCCGGCAGACAAGCCGAGAAACACATCGGCCCCTTGAATAACCTCACTCAGCGTCCGCGCGTCGGTCTTTTGGCAAAAGACGATTTTGTCGTCGTCCATCAACTCGGTGCGGCCTTCATAGGCCACGCCGGCCAAGTCGGTGACCCAGATGTTTTCGCGCGGCAGGCCCAGCTTGACCAACAAGCCGAGGCACGCGAGCGCGGCGGCCCCAGCACCCGACGTCACGAGCTTGATTTTTTTGATGTCTTTGCCGGTGACCTTGAGGCCATTCAAGAAGGCCGCGCCCACCACAATGGCCGTGCCGTGCTGGTCGTCATGGAACACGGGGATTTTCATGCGCGAGCGCAAGGCGCGCTCTACGTAGAAGCAATCGGGTGCTTTGATGTCTTCGAGGTTGATGCCGCCGAAGGTGGGCTCCAGAGCCGCGATCACATCGACCAGTTTGTCGACGTTGCTTTCGTTGACCTCGAGGTCAAACACATCGATGCCCGCAAACTTCTTGAACAACACCGCCTTGCCCTCCATCACGGGCTTGGCCGCCAGGGGGCCGATGTTGCCCAAACCCAGTACCGCCGTGCCATTGGTGATAACGGCCACCAGGTTGCCCCTTGAGGTGTACTTGAACGCGTTGCTGGGATCCGCCACGATCTCTTCGCAGGCCGCCGCCACGCCCGGTGAGTAGGCCAACGCCAAATCGCGTTGGTTCACCAACTGCTTGGTGGCAGCAATGGCAATCTTCCCGGGGGTCGGGAACTCGTGGTACTCCAGGGCCGCGCGGCGCAGTTCAATACTTTTTTCGTCAAATGAGGGCATGGTCTGGTCTCGGAAATCGGCAGGAGGGCAAGGTGACGCAAGGAGTCTGGATTGTAGGAGCCCGGCGTGACTGCGACGCCTCACCTCGCGTCGATGGAGCCCTCATCGTGGGCCTCGTCCAGGGGCGGGCCGGGGGCAGCCATTGGCTGGTGAGTTCCACCCGAATTTGCAGCAGGCGCTGGCGCACCAGCGCTTCATGGCGATGGGTGAATGCGCGGCGATGAACGCATACTCTAGGGCCTGTTAACAAATACCTGCAAATCCTGAACCCCATGGGCGAATTCGACCTCATCCAAACTTACTTCAAACGCCCGGCGCAACACGCCGTGTTGGGCGTGGGCGATGACTGCGCCTTGCTGGCCCTGGGCAGCGGCATGCAGCTGGCCACCTCCACCGACATGCTGGTGGAGGGGCGCCACTTCATCTCCACCATCGATCCGCAGCGCCTGGGGCACAAGGCGCTCGCGGTCAACCTGAGCGACCTCGCTGCGTGCGGGGCTCGGCCGCTGGCCTTCACCCTGGCCCTGTCGCTGCCCGCCATCGACGAGCGCTTTCTGAGCGGGTTTTCTGAGGGCTTGCTCACTCTGGCGCGCGACCATGGCTGTGAGCTGATCGGGGGCGACACCACCCGGGGCCCACTCAACATTTGCATCACCGTGTTCGGCGAGGTGCCTGCGGGTGGGGCGTTGTTGCGTTCCGGGGCCCAGGCGGGTGATGATCTCTACGTCAGCGGCACGTTGGGCGACGCCCGGCTGGCCCTGGAGGTGTTGCGCGGCCACATTGGTTTGGCTGGCGATGGTTTTGAGCAAGTCCGGCGCGCCATGGAGCAGCCCACGCCAAGGGTGGCCCTGGGTTGCGCGCTGCGGGGTGTGGCGCACAGCGTGATCGACCTCTCCGACGGCCTGCTGGGCGACCTGCAACATGTGTTGGTCGCCTCGGGCTTAGAGGCGCAGGTCGACGTCGACGCCCTGCCCCGCAGCGCCTGGGTGGCCCAACTCAGCACCGAGTGGCAGCGCGAATGCACCCTGGCGGGGGGCGACGACTATGAGCTGCTGTTCAGCGCGTCGCCCGAAGCGGCGCCCCGTGTGCACGCCGCAGCCCAAGCCAGCGGGGTTCGGGTGACGCGCATCGGCCGCGTGCAAACCGGCCCCCAAGTCGGCGCGGTGCACCTGCACGACACCCATGGCCACTCTGTACCCGGCACCTGGTTCGCTTTTGATCACTTTTCCTCTCCATGACTGAATCCCGACCCCAACGCCCCACCTTCCGCTTCATGGTTTCTCACCCTGCGCACTGCCTGGCCCTGGGCTTTGGCAGCGGTCTGTCACCCTGGGCCCCGGGCACAGCGGGCACCTTGTGGGCCTGGGCGAGCTTTGCCCTGCTCTCGCAGTGGCTCACGTGGGTCCATTGGGCTGGGGTATTGATCGTGGGCCTGGTGGTGGGCTGGTGGAGCTGCACCGTCACGGCCCGGCACCTGAAGCAAAGCGATCCGGGGGCCATCGTGTGGGACGAGATCATTGCCTTCTGGGGCGTGCTTTGGCTGGTGACCCCCGCCGGATGGTGGACGCAATGGGTGGCCTTTGTCTTGTTTCGATTCTTTGATGCCGTCAAACCGGGGCCGGTGGGCTGGGCCGACCGCAGTTTCAAACTTCAAGCAGGGCAGACCCCAGGTGCGGCACAGGGCTTTGGAATCATCTGGGATGACCTGGTGGCAGCCGGCTGCACCCTGCTGGTGATGGCCCTGTGGCGCACGGTTGCCGGATGAACGCGGAGTACACCGACATTGAACACCGCAGCCAGGCCGCGGTGTACGACCTGGCCGAGGCACTGCTGGCGCGCGGCTGGCGGCTGGCCACCGCCGAGTCCTGCACCGGCGGCTTGATCGCCGCCTGCTGCACGGCAGTGCCGGGCTCGAGCCGATGGTTTGAGCGCGGCGTCGTGAGCTACAGCAACGCTGCCAAGACCGAACTGCTGGGCGTGCCTACAGACTTGATCGAGCGGGTGGGCGCCGTGAGTGAAGCCGTCGCTTGCGCCATGGTCACGGGACTACTGGCCCAAGGCCCCGCAGAGGTGGCCGTCGCGGTCACGGGCATTGCGGGACCGGACGGTGGCACCCCCCAAAAGCCCATTGGCACGGTGTGGCTGGCCTGGGGCGGTCGAGATTCAGGGCCACAGGCGCGCCTCCTGAACCTGCCCGGTGAGCGGCATGACGTGCGCCACGCCACCGTGTTGGCGGCATTGGCGCATGTGACGCAGTGGGTTCGAACATCCACTACCCCGTCTCAGTGAATTTGAAAGGTTGAATTGTTGCGATCCCAATGGCGAGGTGCACAGGCTGCTGGATTCCCGGCTGCGCGGGAATGACGTGGGGAGATGCGAAACCGTCCGCCCGTCATCGCCGCCCTCCCGTCATCGCCGCCTTCTCCCGTCATCCCCGCCTTCTCCCGTCATCGCCGCCTTCTCCCGTCATCCCCGCGCAGGCGGGGATCCAGGAGGGCGCGTCAGGCGCGTTATCCACGCGCACTGCATTCCCGCAAGCTCAGCTTGCCAATGCGCCACCTGTTCGCTTTGGCGAAATCAATCTTTCAAATTCAATGCGATCGGGTACTACTGCACAAACTGCATTTGGGTGCCAGCCAGCTCAATGACGTCGCCATTTTTCAGGTGCACACTTTCACCGATCAGGGTGTTGCCATTCACGGTGGGGCGTTGAACGCCCTCGACGTGCGCAAACACGTAGCCCCCGGGGCGCTTGGTGATGGAGGCCACCTGCACGCCTGGCTTGCCCACGGTGGTCACCACCTTGCTCAACATGACCTCGCGGCCTGCCGCACCGCCATTCAAGACCTTGATGGATGCGGGCGCGACCGGGCCGCCCAAGGTGCCAAAACCGGAGCCCGCCCCAAAGCCTGCGGTGGCTGAGTAGGGCGGTGGCGGCGCTGCGGCCCCACCTGCTGCGTAACCCGCAGGCTGTGATGGCGCTTTCATGATCATGGTGCGCTCAAAATCGCTGCCGCCCTCGAACAGGTACTTGATCTTGTACTTGCCGATCTCAATGGTGTCGTTGTGCACCAAAAGCTGGCGTTTCACGGACTTGCCGTTGATGTAGGTGCCGTTGGTGCTGTTGAGATCTTCGATGAAGACATCGGCCCCCACCATCTGCAACACCGAGTGCTCACCGCTGACAGCCAGGTTGTCAATCACGATGTCGTTGTACGGGCGCCGACCCAGGGTGGTTTTGTCTTTGGCAATCGGCACCTCTTTGATGATCACACCGTCAAGTGATACGACCAGCTTGCCCATGCTTGACCTCGCTCCTCGTTATGTTCGCGCTTGCAAAAATGCATGCCAATGTGCTTACCGCTTGAAGGGCCACCACGACCTCAAAGCTGTGCCCCCCGCTTCACCGCTGGACCTTACGAGTATCACCGATATATTGTCTCTACCGCCAGCCTCATTGGCCGCGTTGATCAGTGTTGTCCCAAGTGTCTCCAGCGATTCGGCACTTTGCAACAAATGTTGGATCAAAGGGTCGCTGAGCATGTCAGACAGCCCATCCGAGCACAGCATGTACAGATCACCCGGCTGCAGCTCGTAGAGTTTGGTCTCGAGCAGCACGGTTTCTTCCACACCCACCGCACGGGTCACCAAATTTTTGTTGGCGGAAAACGCTGCTTGCTCAGCCGTGATCAGCCCGGCGTCAATTTGTTCTTGCAGCAAAGAATGGTCGTGGGTAATTTGGCTCAGCGCACCTTCACGCAAACGGTAGGCCCGTGAATCACCCACATGCCCCATGAGCAGCCGCCCCTCCCGAAACACCGCTACCACCAGGGTGGTCCCCATGCCGGCGTACTGTGGGTTGCAGTTGGCTTGCTCAAAAATCGCGCGGTTGGCGTTGTCAACGCAAATGTCCATGGCCCGACGAACATCGCTGTCGGTCGCACCCTCCGCCGCCTCGGACAGCCAGCGCCCCAGCTGAGTACAGATGAACGAGGTGGCGATGCCGCTGGCGACCTCGCCCGCGTTGTAGCCACCCATGCCATCGGCAAGCACTGCGACGCCAGCCTGAGCGTCAACGACCACAGAGTCCTCATTGTTGTTGCGCGAGCGGCCGGTGTCGGTGGCGCAAAAAAACTCAAAGTTCATGGTGACCGTGGATGCAAGCAAAGTGTTCAAAGAAAGCTTCGTCTCAATTTTTGAGATTGTGCCTTGGTTCTGACCGCATGAAGGTCACAGTGGCAGTGAATTCCGGAGCACCATGTGGATAGGTCGCGACATTGGTGTCTGGCTGGTCGGGGTTGTAAGGGGCCCCGGTGGCGCGATCCACCAAGTCCCAGTCGGCCTTGATCGGGGTGAGCCAAGCTTCGACCTCGCGCAAATCGGCGGCCAGCTGGTGACCGTCAGCGTAGCGGGTCTCGGGCAATTTTTCGAGGGCCAACGCCACCACATTGGCCAAAGCCTCAGGCAATTCCTCGCGGACAGAGCGCACGTCTGGGGCGGGCTCATTGGCAATCAGGTACATCACCCGCGCCATCGATTCCGCCTGGTGAGGCAATCGCCCAGTGAGCAATTGAAACAACATCACGCCCAGCGAGTAGATGTCCGAGCGCCCATCGAGCCGCCCTCCCGCCATTTGCTCGGGCGACATGAAGCTGGGGGTGCCCAACACCATGCCTGTGCGCGTGCGGCGAGCGTCGCTCACGTGGGCAATGCCGAAATCCATGACCTTGACGACATCAGTGGCCAGATCGACCATGACGTTGGCGGGCTTGACGTCTCGGTGCACCACGCCTTGGCTGTGGGCGTAGGCCAACGCGTCGGCGACGCGGGCCACGATATGCAGCACCTTGGGCACTGGCAATAAGCGGCCAGGCTGGGCGTAGGCCTGCAGGTCTTGGCCCCTGAGGTATTCCATGGCAATGTAAGCCAGGTCTCGGTCTTCGCCGGCATCGACAATCGTGACGATGTCAGGGTGGTGCAGGCGGCCTGCGGTTTCAGCCTCCCGGAAAAACCGGCTTCGGGCTTCAGCCAGGGCTTCGCCTTCAAACTCTTGGCTCAAGGCCATGGTCTTGATGGCCACCGGTTGACCGAGGTTGTGATCCAACCCCAGATAAACCGCGCCCATCGAACCGCGACCGATTTCACGCTCAATCTTGTAGCGACCTACGGTCGAGCGATGGGCCGTGACACGCGCTACCGGGGCGACCGCAGAGCCCCAAGGGGTGGTGTCGTTGACCGATCGGGCCGGTGAAGTTCGGGGCGGCAAGGATGCGTTGGGTGAGGTGCCGCGGCTTGACGTACGTGCGCTGGGGCGCCGCGCGCCACGCCGACCCCAGGTCCAGCCGCAATGTGCCGAGATGAGTGCAGCGCCGCACACCATCAAACCGACAGACACCATGTGTGTGGCTGCCCAGGAGGCGCCCCACAAACCGACAGCGCTCACGGAGGTCGCCAGCACCGCTGTGCGGGAGGCCAAACGGGGCAACACCAGCGCCACGTAAACGGCGATCAGCAGCATGACCAGGGCCGACAGGCCCAAGCTAACACCAAGCTCAATCTGGTACAAATTCACGCTGGCAGGGCCCTCCAAGTGGTGGGTTGCAGGGGCCCAGAACACGACAAGTGCGACAGACTCTGGGACAAGCAGGGCCCGAGGATGCCACGTTACGGCGGTTCACGCAAAGTGCTGGGTGGGGAACATCCAGCGATTGCGATCAAGGGGATTGGTGCAACGGTCCTGCCAAGCCTTGATTTCTGGATGAGCCAATGCCCCGTAACAGGGTGTTTTGAGACTCTTTTTTGCGCTTTCAACAGGGCCCCGTGGGCGAGTGTCCTTCCTACAATCCGGTGGCTGAGTGGCCTAACGCCGCCAAGGACATCGAACCCATGATCGCTGCGCCCCTGCCCCCTGATGAAGATACCCGCATTCAATCTTTACATTACCTCAGGGTGCTGGACACGGCACCCGAGCCGCAGTTTGATGTCTTGGTGAGAGCGGCCGCCTTGGCGTGCGGCGTGCCGGTGTCCCTGATCAGCCTGGTGGACACCGATCGCCAATGGTTCAAGGCCAATACAGGGTTGCCTGAAGCCACGCAAACCCCGCGCGATCTAGCGTTTTGCGCGCATGCCATTCAGAGCGACGGCGTTTTCGAGGTTCCTGACGCCTCTTCGGACAAGCGCTTTGCCGATAACCCGCTGGTCACCGGGGCACCGGATATTCGTTTTTATGCCGGGGCCCCGCTGTGCCTGAGCGATGGCAGTCGCGTCGGCACCTTGTGCGTGATTGGTCGCCAGCCCAAAACCTTAACCAAAAACCAGCGCGAGGTATTGACTGAACTGGCCTTGGCGGCATCGTTGGCCCTTGAGGGCCGCCGGGCATTGCTTTTTGAGCGTGAATTGCTAGAGACACAAAGCCGCAGCGCTGCGATGTTTCAGTGCAGCATGGACGCCATCATTGGGCTCACGATCGGTGGCACGATCACACATTGGAACGTTGCTGCCGAAAGGCTGCTGGGTCACCGTGAGTCCGAAATCATCGGGCGCAGCGTCAACGTCCTCCTGCCCCCCAATGAGCAGAGCGTGGAGGATCTGATTGCTCGTGTGCGCTTTCAGCCCAACGGGGCCACCTACGAAGCGGAGCGGGTGCACAAAGACGGGCATTTGATCCCGGTATCGATCAGTGCAGCGCCATTGTTGGGGGCCGATGGTCAGTTGGCTAGCGTGACAAAGATTGTGCGTGACATGCGCGAACGAGTGGCCACGATGCAAGCCTTGGCACGCAGCGAAGCGCGGTTTCGAAGCCTGTGCGAATGCGCGCCCCTGGGGATTTTTTCGACGGATCCGCAAGGCGGGTGTACCTATACCAACGAGCGCTGGCAAGAAATCTTTGGGTTAAGCCAGGCGACGAGCCTGGGACATGGCTGGTCTGCCACCTTGCACCCGGACGATAAGCGCGCAGTGATCATTGAATGGAACCGAGCGGCCGCCTTGCGGCTTGAGTTCGACATGTCTTTCCGTCTGCAGCCCACGGACATGGCCGTGCGGCATGTCCACGCCCGCGCACGCCCCACATATGGCCCCAATAAGACGATCAGTGGGTTCGTCGGATCGGTCGAGGATGTCAGTGAGCTGCATGCTCTGCGCATCAAGATCGCCAGCCTGGGGGGGCAATCGGGGACGGGTTAGCGCTCGCCTTGTGCCGATGGCTTTTCTTTGCAGCCTGCGCATGAGGGAGGGGAAAATTGGCCTATCGTTGCCTCCAGTACCCCGTCTCAGTGGATTTGAAAGGTTGAATTGTTGCGAGGCCGATGGCGAAGTACACAGGCTGCCGGTTTCCCGCCTGCGCGGGAATGACATGGGGAGATGCCAACCCCTGCGCCCGTCATCCCCCCCCTGCGCCCGTGATCCCCGCGCAGGCGGGGATCCAGGAGGGTGACCAAAGACAATGCACCTGCCGATGAAAAGGGGGCTTTACGTTTGGCACATTCACGCCACAGGCCAAGCTTCTTTCGCGACCTTGCATTTGACCACCGCACGTTCCGGAAACGCCGCGTTCAGCCGGGCAAACAGCTTGTCCGCGTGGTTATCACCCACGACGATGGTTGCCGCTTCGTCGTTTGAAAGATTTCGAATATTGGAAGCGGCTTGCTCAAACATGTGATCGTCCCGAACTCCTATTCTCGATTCGACTTTCATCCTCGATTGCGCCGATACCTCGGCGGCAGTCTCCATTTTCTCCATGATTCGATTCAGCCGATCCTCATCTCCGGATGCAGATATTTCGCTCATTTTCGTGGTGGCGTAATGGAGGGCTTTCAACATAAATTCCTGAACGGTCGCTCGGACGCCAAGCTGCGCCTCAACTTGGGCAACTGCTTGCGGGCCAATTTCATCCAATACACTGATATAGGCTGATTTTAGACGCCCCAATGCAGTGGACTCGGATGATAAGTCTGGTTGATCGATGCTGATACATCGATTAGATTCATACGCCATGTATTTTTTAATGCATCTTTCCGGGTCTTGCGACTCAAACATGATCAACCCCCGATCACTCGGGATACTTGGCAAATTTGGTTGAATGTGATTTTCGCCATACACGGTAATTCTGCGTAGAAATTTTTCAGCATTTCTCGCGTTGCCGTTGAAACTGACGGTGTAATCGCCCTTCAGTGCCTGTTTGAATTCTTTAATTGTCTTGGCTTGATCGCCTTTGCTGTAAGCGAAACTTTCAAGGACAGAGCCAGTTTCGACCGATTGTTTATTTTGCCCAGTGTGCGACGACATTCGTTGACGATTCTCTTGACCATCAGCAGCTTTCGTCGTCGGCAGCGCAGACAGCGGGTCGGGTACGTCGGAGTGGTCATTTTGGGACGGCAGCTTAGGCGGTGAGTCTGAGAACACCAATCGCGCTCTCATGGCCTGAGTTGATGGCCTGGGTGGACCCCATCGCTGACCCGGTACGCTTTTTTGCAGCTCGTCAACTTGGGGTTCGTTTTTTCTGGATGGCAGCTTAGATGGGGCGTCATACCCGACCTTGGCTACAGGCGCCAATAAGCCTAGGATCATCAATCTTGTTTTCATGTCTTGCGTCTTACCTCAAAGTCGCGAGCGTCTGCTTGAGCGTGCGGACGAAGCCGCTACGCGGAGCTAAGCGGTTGACATCCTCACCGCGCTGAAGAGGCGAGGTTCCTTCTGCAAGACGGCGATGTCCCGCCGCGAAAATGTTCTTGGCTGCGTTCACGTCACGGTCGTGTACCGTGCCGCAATCGTTGCAAGTCCATTCTCTTATTCGCAAACCCGCCCTACCTTTCGGACTGCTGGCGGGAATGATCCCGCAGCACGAGCAAGTCTGGGTCCTGGCTGAGGCTGCCCGCACGCAGCTCATGGCCCGCCAGGCCGTAGCTGTCCCACAGAGACAAGCGCTGACCCGCAAAAACGATCTGCCCGGCCTTGTACTGCAAAGCCCTTGCCTTGAAGGGAATCCAACCCAGGCTGTATTTGTTGCTCTGGGGGTTGGAAACTCGCCAGCGCAGCTTGGCTTTTTTGAATTGCTTTCGGGCTTTGGCGTAATCTTCACAGACTTGCTGCACGGTGGCAGAACCAATCTGCACACCATCGCACTTGCTGAAACCGTTGGTCAGCTTTTGCAGGTCGTAGCCGCAGAGCCATTGGTGGCGCTGTTGAATGGCGCGTTGGCTGGTTTCGTTGCAGAAGTTCCAAACTTGATTGACCTCGCGCGCCATGGCAGACAGCACCTTGTGGTGCTTGTCCTTGATACGCAGGCGCAGGGTCTTGGTGCAATCCATGGCGAGAATTATAATTGGCCTACGAGTACAAAAATAGACATTAGATCAGGAAGGCGCTGCATATTTGCAATGCATGTTCATTTGGTCTTTGTGTCCAAATACCGCCGACATGTCTTTGACGCCGACGCCATCGACAAGCTGCGCTTGGTGTTCGCCAAGGTTTGCGCCGACTTCGAGGCCAAGCTCATTGAGATGGACGGCGAGGATGACCATGTGCATCTGCTCGTCGAGTATCCACCGAAAGTTGCGG
>JANMGB010000262.1:0-1238 GCA_031374415.1 Burkholderiales bacterium | reverse complement strand
CAGCGTGGCCGCGAGCTGCTCTCGTTCGGCACCGAGGTCTACGTGCAGCAGCTGCTCGGCATGTACGGCGCGTGCTTGCGCTGCTTGGTCGCCGAGTCGGTCGAGCTGCGCCGTCTGTTTCGCGACACGCCGGCGCACATCGACTTGGCGCAGGAGCACGTCGAGCGCATGTGGCACGTCATCGCAATCGTGCTAATGGGCATCGGCGGTCCCGCGGCTCGAAAAGGCCTGCTGAGAACGCGCTTCGATGGCGCGTCGCACCGGTTCCTCTTCGCTGCCAGCGCCGCGGCGTTTGACGGTGCCGACAGCCGGTCTGCGGCAAAGAGCGGCGTCTTTCGCTTGACGGCCGCCGACGATTCGTTCGCCCTGATCGTCTCTCCGCACGCCGGCCAGAAGGGCGCACAGCTCGAGGCGCCGCTGCTGCTGCCGTCGACCGCTCAGAGCGTCTTCAACAACTTGTTCGGCGGCCTGCGCGGTCAACACGTGATCGCGGCGCCGCCGCAGCTGCGCATCGACGACGCGCTCGAGAGCTTTCGGTCGCGCAATCACATCATCGTGCCGACGTACCTCAACTTGGGCGACCTTGCCGACGACGTGTTCGATCTCCGGCGATCGTCGCGAGCTGTGCGAGTTCAGACGGTGGCGATCGGTGCGGCACGCGCGGTCGCACTCGCCGCACTCGCCGACGGCGGCGGCGACGACGAGTCTGCGTCCGACGCGCTCGACGACATCGGTGACATCATCGACCAGGCGCCGATCGCCACAGAGACGATCAGGCTCTCGCAGTTGGTCGTAAGACGCGCGCTGACAACGCTCCTGCACGACCTCTACATGCGCCACCTCGTCGACGCGCTCGATCTTTGCGCAGCGACGTTCGTCAATCTCCACGCACCTTCAGAAGCGTACAAGACGTACAACAAGTTGCACATTATGTTCCGCGACTACGACGTTCCGGGCGCCAGCAGGCGTTCGACTCGCTGGTCCGTTGTCGAGCGGCAGTTCAGCGCGATGCTCAACGCTGCGCACGCCGGCGGTCGCGCGCGCTCGCTGAACACCGACGTGCTGCCTTGGGCGACGCTCAATGACCGCGTACTTGCGGTGCACGAGACTCTCAGACGCCAGGCATCGTTCGAGGACCCGAGCGGTGAGCGTCTATGTCCAGAATGCTCAGATCGCTTGGCGGCTCGCACAGACTGGCGCTTTCACAAATGTTTTGTGCAGCGCCAGCACGTGATCAA
>JANMGB010000238.1:0-18203 GCA_031374415.1 Burkholderiales bacterium | reverse complement strand
TTGAAAACCTCTTTCAGAGAATGAAAGTTTTCCGGCGTGTAGCCACACGCTTTGAAAAACTGGACTGCATGTTCCTTGGCTTCGTTCACCTCGCGGCCATCAGCAAATGGCTTCAGTGAGTTTCCGAACAGGCCCTAGCTTCACACTCGGTGAAATTGTCGCTGACTTGGGCGGTGAGCTGAGCGGGGACGCTGCTGCCCGTGTCAGCCGATTGGCTCCCCTGGACAGCGCAGGGGGGGAAGCCCTGACGTTTTTGTCTAATCCTCGCTACGCAGCTCGGTTGTCCGCGTCCCGGGCCGCTTGCGTGGTGGTTGGGCAGCCTCAACGTGAGCTCGCCTTGAGCCGCGGGGCGGCCATTGTGGTGGCTGACCCCTACCTTTATTTTGCTCGGTTGACGCAATGGTGGGTGCGGCGAACTCGCCCGCCTGTCCCCCCCGGCATTCACCCGTCTGCTGTCGTCGATCCCACCGCCCAGTTGGGTGAAGGGGTGTCTGTGGGCCCGCTGGCGGTCATTGAGGCCGGTGCTGTGTTAGGGGCGGGGGCTGAGGTCGGGGCACAGTGCTTCGTCGGTCACGGGGCCAATATTGGCGCTGGTACCCGCTTGGCGCCCAAAGTCGTGATCGGGCATGGCTGCCATTTGGGCAAGTCCTGCATTTTGCACAGTGGTGTCGTGGTGGGGGCTGACGGCTTCGGGTTTGCGCCACGACGTTCCGAGGGGCAGCCGGGCTGGGACAAGATTGAACAGCTGGGGGCTGTGCGCATTGGTGACGATGTGGAGATCGGTGCCAACACCTGTATCGACCGCGGTGCACTGGGCGATACGATCGTGGGCGATGGCGTGAAGCTCGACAACCTCATCCAGATCGCGCACAACGTGCGCATTGGCGCTCACACGGCCATGGCGGGTTGTTCTGCCGTGGCTGGCAGCGCAGTCATCGGGGCCCATTGCACCGTGGGTGGGGCGGCCAATGTGTTAGGCCACCTGACACTGGTTGACCATGTTCACATTTCTGCCGCATCCATCGTGACGCGGTCCCTGTTGCAGCCCGGTCATTACTCCGGCATCTTCCCCATCGACGACAATGCGACCTGGGAGAAAAACGCAGCCTCCTTGAAGCAGCTGCATGTTCTGCGCACCCGGGTGCGCGCGCTTGAGAAGAAAACACCATGACGACGCTGGACATCCATCAGATTCTGAAACGACTGCCCCATCGATACCCTTTTTTATTGGTTGATCGTGTGTTGTCGGTTGAAAAAGGCAAGCAAATCCTCGCCATCAAAAACGTCACCATCAACGAGCCTTTCTTTGCCGGGCATTTTCCGCGCAGACCCGTGATGCCCGGCGTTCTGATGTTGGAGGCCCTGGCCCAAGCTGCGGCCATTTTGTCGTTTGCGACGTTGGACTCCGTGCCAGACGACAACAACATTTACTACTTCGCCGGCATTGATGCGGCGCGCTTCAAGCGACCGGTTGAGCCGGGTGACCAATTCCGCATGGACGTGGTGCTGACGCGCATGAAGTCGGGCATTTTCAAGTTTCATGCGCGCGGTTTGGTGGGTGAGGACTTGGCCGTGCAAGCCGATCTCATGTGCACCATGCGCGCTATCGCCTGAGCTGTTTGCCTAATCAGCGCCCATGCTACCTGGCATGTGGTGATTTTATTTTTTGCTTTTTGAGCAGATGTCTATGGCCCACATTCATCCCACTGCTGTGATTGAGCCCGGCGCTGAGCTCGGTGACCAAGTTTCAGTCGGGGCTTTCACTGTCATTGGTGCCCAGGTGCGCGTGGGTGAGGGCACCCACATCGGCCCCCACTGCGTGATCGAGGGGCGCACCACCATTGGCAAAGACAACCGAATTTTCCAGTTCAGCTCGCTGGGTGCCGCCCCGCAAGACAAAAAGTACGCCGGCGAGCCAACCGAGTTGCACATTGGAGACCGCAACACCATTCGTGAGTGTTGCACCTTCAACCTGGGCACGGTTCAGGACGTTGGCGTGACACGCGTGGGCGACGACAACTGGGTCATGGCTTACACCCACATTGCCCATGACTGCCAGGTCGGCAACAAGACCATTTTCGCCAACAGCACCCAGCTCGCAGGCCATGTGCATGTCGGCGATTGGGTGATCTTGGCAGGCTTCACCGGCGTTCATCAATACGTCAAAATCGGTGCCCATGCCATGACCGGTATTGGCACCCATTTGGTCCAAGACGTGCCGCCCTTCATGATGGTCACCGGGGGGGAGGCCAAGATTCGTGGACTCAACCTGGAGGGGCTCAAGCGCCGCGGTTTCAGTGCCGAGCAACTGGCTGCCGTCAAGCGAATGCACCGTTTGTTGTACCGCCAGGGTTTGACGCTGGCCCAGGCCCAAGAGGCCATTGAGGGGATGACTGTCAGTCATCCCCTGGCTCACGCCGAAGTGGCCCTGATGAGCCACTTTCTCAAGCACGTCGAGCGTGGCATCGTTCGCTGATGGTGATGGCTGACGCTGCGCCATCGCCCCGTTTGGCCATGGTGGCTGGCGAGGCTTCGGGTGACTTGCTCGCCGGGCTGCTGATGGGGGGGTTGAGGTCGCGCTGGCCTGGCCTCAAGGCCATGGGCATTGGCGGCCCGCAGATGGCGGCGCAGGGCTTTGAGGCTTGGTGGCCACACCATAAGCTCGCTGTGCGTGGCTATGTGGAGGTGCTCAGGCACTACCGCGAGATTGCGGGCATTCGCCGCCAGTTGATTGCGCGCTTGTCACGCGAGCGGCCTGATGCTTTTATTGGGGTCGATGCGCCTGACTTCAATCTCCATGTCGAGGCCACGCTCAAAGCCCAGGGCGTCAAGAGCATCCATTTCATCAGCCCCTCCATCTGGGCCTGGCGCGGTGAGCGCATTGAGGTCATCCGCAAAGCGGTTGACCATGTGCTTTGCGTGTTTCCGTTCGAGCCGGCGCTCTATGAACGGGCGGGTATCGCCGCCACCTATGTTGGCCACCCGCTGGCCGATGCCATTCCTCTGGAGGTGCCCCGTGCGGCCAGCCGTGCCCTGCTGGGCTTGCGTGAGGATGATGTCGTGGTGGCGCTGCTGCCGGGCAGTCGCCGTTCGGAGATTGAGTACATCGCCCCTCGCATTCTGGCGGCCGCTGCGCGCATGCAGGTTTTGCGGCCTGGCTTGCGGTTTGTGTTGCCCGTATCCGCGGGCCTGCGCTCGCTCGTGCAGCCGATGGTGGCCCAGGCGGCCCCAGGTGTGGGGATCGAGTTGCTGCAAGGGCGCTCGCACGAGGCGCTGGCGGCGTGTGATGTGACCCTGGTGGCCAGTGGCACCGCTACGCTGGAGGCTGCTTTGTTCAAGCGCCCGATGGTGATTGCTTACGCCATGAATTGGCTCAGCTGGCAGCTGATGCGCCGCAAGGGCTATCAGCCCTGGGTCGGGCTGCCGAATATTTTGTTGAGAGATTTTGTGGTGCCTGAGTTGTTGCAAGACGAAGCCAGCCCCGACCAACTGGCCCGCGCTACCTTGGCCTGGCTGGACGATCCCGCCAGGGGGGCCGCCTTACACCACCGTTTTGAGACCCTGCACCGCGATTTGCGGCGCAACACTGCTGTCGCTGCCACCCATGCCATTGAAAAAATTCTTGAACGCTGAGCAATTGGGCTTGTGCTGGGATAAACCTGGTTTGATCGCCGGTGTCGATGAGGCCGGCCGTGGCCCCTTGGCCGGGCCAGTGGTGGCTGCCGCTGTCATCTTGGACGATTTGAAGCCGATCGCCGGCTTGAATGACTCCAAGAAGCTCACCGCCCGCGCTCGCGAGCGCTTGTTTGATGAAATTCGCGCCAAGGCCTTGTGTTGCTGCATTGCCGAGGCCAGTGTGGAAGAGATTGATCGCTTGAACATTCTTCAAGCCACGATGTTGGCCATGCGCCGGGCGGTGGAAGGTTTGCGCCTCAAGCCGAGCAAGGTGCTGGTAGACGGCAATCGCATCCCCTTGTTGAAAATCCCCGCAGAGGCCATCGTCAAGGGCGACGCCAAGGTCAAAGCCATTTCTGCTGCGTCAATTTTGGCCAAAGTGCACCGTGATCGGTGGTGTCAGACTTTGCATCAAGCTCACCCTGAGTATGGTTTCGATGGTCACAAGGGGTACCCCACGTCTGCCCACTTGGCGGCACTCAAAGCGCATGGGGCGTGCAGTCAGCATCGGCGTACGTTTGGCCCGGTGCGTGAGGTGCTGGATGCCTGAGGGTCGAGTGCTCAAGCACATCACCGCGCGCGACAACCCCCTGCTTGTGCGTTTGCGCAAGGCGCTGCGTGACCCGGCGGCCTATCGCAAAAATGCAGAAATCTGGTTGGAAGGCGAGGCTCTGTGTGCTGCTTGTGTCGAGCAGGGCGTGGCTGTGCCGCATGCCTTAGTGACCGAGGCCGCTTGGGCGCAGCCTGCGCTGCGCGCCTTGGCGAGCAAGGCGGCGCAGGTGAGCATGGTGTCGAGCCCGCTCATGCAAAGCCTCAGCAGCTTGGAGTCGCCGGGATCGATGGGGTTTGTGTTGCCTGCCCCGCCAGCGCCCGCTGTGACACCCCATGCCCCGACCGTGGTGTTAGACCGCTTGCAAGATCCTGGCAATGTGGGCACCTTGTTGCGCAGCGCGGCCGCGTTTGGCTTCACACAGGTGCTGGCCCTCAAGGGTACGGTGGCCTTGTGGTCACCCAAGGTGTTGCGTGCCGCGATGGGGGCCCATTTTGCATTGCACCTGTGTGAGTTGTTGGACTCCGATGCGTTGCGCGCTTTGACGGTGCCTTGCTTGGCCAGCAGTCCCCATGCAGCGCAAGCCTTGCACCAGGTCGTCTTGCCCTGGCCTTGTGCCTGGGTGCTGGGGCACGAGGGGCAGGGCGTTGCTGCCGAGGTGATGGCGCGTTGCAACCAGCAGCTGCGCATCGCCCAGCCCGGCGGCCAGGAGTCGCTGAACGTCGCGGTCGCGGGTACGGTGTGCTTTTACGAGTCAGCGCGGCAGCGGCTGGACATTTGAATCTGGTACCCCGTCTCAGTGGATTTGAAAGGTTGATTTCGCCAAGGCGAACAGGTGGCGCATGGGCAAGCTGAGCTTGCAGGAATGCAGCGCGCGGGGATGTTGCTCCTGAGGCACCCTCCTGGATCCCCGCCTGCGCGGGGATGACGGGAGAAGGCGGGGATGACGGGAGAAGGCGGGGATGACGGGAGAAGGGTTCGGCATCTCTCCATGTCATTCCCGCGCCGGCGGGAATCCAGCGGCCTGTGTACTTCGCCTGCGGTCGATGGAGGAATCGGCGGGTGAGCAGATCAATCTTCTTGTGATCCACCGGCACGGGCCACCGCCTTCTTGACCACGGCGCGCGTCAGGGGCGGGGCGAAGGTCTCGATGAAGTCATACACATAGCTGCGCAAAAAACGCCCGCGCCGAATGGCCAACTTGGTCAGGTTCACAGCGAACAAGTGGCGGGCGTCGATGGCGCGCAGCTCGCGGTCGCGCTCGTCGTCAAAGGCAATCGAGGCGACGATACCCACCCCCAACCCCAAGGCGGCATAGGTCTTGATGACGTCCGCGTCCATCGCGGTGAGCACCAGGTTGAAGCTCAGTCCAGCGGCGGCAAAGGCTTCGTCAATGTGCAGCCGTCCGGTGTAGCCCGTGTCATAGGTGATGATCGGGTGTTCGCTCAGGCGGCTCAGGGTCAGGGGTTGAGCGTCGAGCAAGGGATGACCCGGGGGGACGATCACGCTGTGCGTCCAGCGGTAGCAGGGCAGGGCCACCAGGTTGTCAAATTGGCTCAAGGCTTCGGTGGCAATGCCCACATCGGCCTCGCCAGACAAGAGCATTTGGGCCACTTGTTGGGGTGAGCCTTGGTGCAGATTGAGTGTGACATCCGGGTAGCGTTGGCGAAAATCGCGCACCGCACCGGGCAAGGCGTACCGGGCCTGCGAGTGGGTGGCGGCAATCGACAAGCGGCCTGCGGCTTGCTGGCTGAACTCTTCGCCAGCCCGACGCAGATTGTCGGCGTCGCTGAGCAGGTTCTCGACGATGGGCAGCACCACCTGGCCCACCTCGGTCAGCGCTGTGAGCCGTTTGCCGACCCGCACAAACAGCTCAATCCCCAGCTCGTTCTCCAGCTCGCGGATCTGGCGGCTGACGCCAGGCTGGGACGTGTGCAACACCCTGGCCACCTCGGTCAAGTTCAGGCCGCAACGCACGGCCTCGCGCACAGAGCGCAGTTGCTGAAAGTTCATTCGCCAATGCCCCCGCAAAAGGAGCCAGTTTGTCCGCTGCTCATCATGCCGTCAACGACGCAAATGGGCGTTGTATATGCCCAAGGTGTATGTGGGGGCTGTGGGGGCCGGACCATTCAGCCCAGGGACGGACGTTGTTCGTGGGTGCGCGGGGTCGGTGCGTTGACGAACAGACCGTGTGGCGCCGCGCCGGGATGATCAACGCCAGGGTGCAAAGGATCCATGCGGCATATCGATTGGAACCACAAGCTGCTCGGGACGTCTTCACTCCATCCTCAACGAACTCAGGAGAATCCCATGAACCCATCCGTCGCCACACCGTCTAACACCGCACTTGCAGATCAAGACCTCGCCGGGCAGGCCAGCGCGGGCCATGGCGTGCCGTCGCAGGATCGGGATCCTGCGGCATGGGGCGGCGCTGCGGCTGGAGCCACGGCGAGCCCGCAGGGTTCGAGCGGCGCCGACACGAAGCCCGCAAACACCGTGCGGCTGCACATTGAGGACAGTGGTGGTAGCGGCCGGCCGGTGGTGCTGATCCATGGCTGGCCGCTTTCAGCCCAGGCTTGGGAGCCGCAGGTGTCGGTGCTTCGCGCCGCGGGCTATCGCGTGGTGGCCTATGACCGAAGGGGTTTCGGCCGCTCGGACAAGCCTGAATCAGGCTACAGCTACGACACGCTGACCGACGACCTGCAGCGCGTGCTGGATCACTGCGGTGTGCAGGACGTGACGCTCGTGGGCTTTTCGATGGGTGGGGGCGAGGTGGCGCGCTACGTCGCCCGGTGCGGCGAATCGCGTCTGCACGCCGTGGTGTTTGCCGCGGCCGTGCCGCCGTACCTGACGAAGACGGCCGACAACCCGCAAGGGCCGCGCACGCCCGAGGCGGCGAAAAAAAAGAAGACGGCACTCGAGCAGGATCGAGATGCCTTCTTCGACCAGTTCACCACGGACTTCTTCTCGGCCAACGGTGTGCTGCAGGTCACACAGACGCAGCGACGCGACGCCATCGCTTTGTGCCAGCAATCGGCGCCTCATGCGGCGCTGGCTTGCATGGACTCGTTCGGCACGACCGACTTCCGCGATGATCTCAAGCAGGTGAGGGTGCCCACGCTGGTGATCCACGGCACGGCGGACGCCATCGTGCCTATCGAAGCCTCGGGCGAGCGGACCCACCGCGCCGTGCCCCACAGCAAGCTGGTTCGAGTGAACGGCGCGCCGCATGGCCTCAATTTGTCGCACGCGGGATTGTTCAACGACGCATTGCTGTCGTTCCTGCGGGACTGACCGCCGCCACGTCTCTACCGACGACCACATCGACGCGGGCACGCCCTGGCATAACAAGCCCCAAACCGCCCTTGATCTCGACGGCGAATGCTTATGATGGTACTCAATGAGACCTACATAAGGACGTGCACCTATGGTGCCTGCCGCAAGCGACCATGACCCTGGCTGAGTTCTTGGTTTGGGAAGAACAACAGCCTGAGCGATACGAGTTCCATCGAGGCGAAGTCTTTGCCATGGTTGGCGGGACAGCCAGGCACAACCGAGTGATCCTGAACCTTGCCAGCCGCATCGGCGATCACCTGGACGGCTCAGTCTGTCAGGTCTTCGCAGAAGGCATGAAGGTGCAAGCGGAGGAGCGGATTCTCTACCCCGATGTGCTGGTGGCTTGCGGCAAGGCCGAGGCCGGTGACGAGAAGATCATCACTGACCCTAAGCTGGTCATTGAAGTGCTGTCGCCTAGCACTCGTGGCTTTGATAAGCGGGACAAGTTCGCGCTCTACCGCACCCTGTCATCACTGCGCGAATACGCGCTGATCGACCCAGCCACGCGCCAGATGGAGGTGTTCACGAAGGCGGATGCTGGCAGCTGGCTGTTTACCGACCAGAGCAACGGCAAGGTCTTGAAAATGGCCAGCATCGACCTCGAATTGCCATTGGCTTTGGTTTTTAAGGGCGTGGAGGCTGGCGCAGCATGAGCGAGCACAACAGGCGTTTTTGCAGGCCGCCGAGATGGCCCTGGGGCTGACTCGACACGACACTATTGATCCGGCCCGATGAAGTCTTGGCTTGCGCATTTCTCCACAAGACGTGTGAAGCGGCCGATGGCGTCGTACGCAGGCCGCTGGATCCCCGCCTGCGCGGGGATGACATTAACACCCGTCCGCACGTCATCCCCGCGCAGGCGGGGATCCAGGATGCTGCCTCAGGCACGTTGTTCCCGAGAACAGTTCAAACTTCCACGGGCCGAATCAATAGGGCCTGTTATCAAAGTCCTCGCCAGCCATAAAACGGCCTCTTGAAGCGGTCTGCGGCTTTCGTCATGCCGCCAATGCCAATGCGGGCGCTTCAAGTCAGGCAAAGGGCGCGCCGTGATTTTGGGCGCCTTTCGTCACGCTGACTTGTTTTTCAGGATGTGAAGATCGGATTGTCGCTCCAGCGGTGTCCTACCATGCCGATCACAGCCAAGCGCTTGTGCAGCCATCCCAATGCGGCGGCTGTACCCACCCCAGATGGGACATTCCATGCCACGTTCATTGCCGTCTGATCGTATCCCGCCGTTTTGGAGGCGGATGCATGTGTTTTTTGGCTTTCCCTTTCAGATCACTCCCCTGCTGTATGTGATTGGCCTGGCAGCCCTGAGCGGGTTGGGGGCGCTGGGTAGCCTGGGGGGTGGTCTTTCGGCGATCTTGATCGTGTTGTTGGTCCAGTTGCTGATCGCGTTGGTCGCTTCCAACTACTTTTTTCGAATTGTTCAGCAGGTGTCGCGCGGTTTGTTGCGAAGCAGTGATTTCATGACGGACTGGCAGGGGGGCGGTCAAGGCCTGCCTTGGAAATTGCTGGGCGTGCTGTTGGTCTGGGGGCTGGTGGCGGGGCTTGTGGTGAAGGTTCACCCGGTGCTGGGTTGGTTGGTCAATATGGCCCTGTCGTTGGCGCTGCCTGCCATCATCGCCACGCTGGTGCTGGATGAGAGTTTTGTGCAAAGCCTCAACCCGGGCGCATGGTTGCGGGTGATGCAGGGTGTGGGGTGGTCGTATTTTCTGCTTGTGCTGTTTGTGTTCCTGCTGAGCCAGGGCAGTGGCACGGTGTTGGCGCTGCTCATGCCACGCATGCCGCCCCTGTTGCTGCTGCCGGTGCTCAATGCCGTGCTGATCTACTTCTATTTTGTGATGGCCAGCATGTTGGGCTACATGCTGTACCAGCACCATGCGGCCCTGGGCATCGATTTGCAGCATCCCCGATCAGGCGAGCGCGATGCCGATGCCGATCGCGCCAAGGAAACTGATCGCCACGTCGGTGAAATGGTGACGTCGGGCAATCTCGGGCATGCGATTGACATTGCTTACGAGGCCCAGCGCACTCGTCCGGAGGATCTCAAGGCGCACGCGCGCTACCACCAAGTGCTGTGCTTGAGTGATCGACACGATACCCTGGGTCACCATGCTGCACGCTACATCCCGCTGCTGATCAAGGCCGACATGACCGGCCGTGCCTGGGCGGTGTACCAGGCCTGCAAAGGGCTGGGCGTGCCGGTGTCCTTGGATCATCCTGATTCGCTGCTGGCGCTGGCCCGCTACCCATGGCGCCAGGGAGATGCCGAGAGTGCCTTGGCCCTGGTTCAGGACTTTGAAACGCGCTATCCGGGGCATGCCTTGGTGCCCGCGGCGCTGGAGTTTTTGGTTCGGGTCATGGTGCAGGGCTTGCATCGCAAGCAAGAGGCCTTGGCCTTGGTGCAGAAGCTAGAGGCGCGCTACCCCACCAGCCCACACACCGAAGAGGCCCGTTGGTTGGCGCGCTGAACCCTTTGGTTTCAGCTGCTCTTGAGCTGACGCAGCTTCAGCGTGATGGGATGCTTGGGGGCGCGTTGCTCTAGGCTGGGCAGCCAGCCCATGGCCTCAGTGTTCTGCTGGGCGCGCAAATTGGCCTGGGCGCAATGGGCCATCAGGTCGACCGCATCGGCATGGTTCGGATCACTGGCCAGCAGGGCGCGGCACAATTTGCCGGCATCCTCGGTAAAGCCCGCCCGTGCAAAGCGTTGACACAACTGCGCCATCTCATGCGGGCGCAGGCGCGCGTGAGGCTTGGCTTTGTTGAAGTAGGTCTGGAAGGCTTGGTGCTGGAAGGCCAGAGCCTCAGGCTGCATGGATTTCAAACGAAACACGGCTGCCGCCGCCCGCTGGAAATGGTCTTGTGCGGGCCACAGCGCCGCGGTGTTGAAGTATTTTTCCAGGGCCATCAAATTATCGGGTTGCAGGCGCACAGCCTGGCCCCAGGCCTCACACGACGCTTCGAGCTTCATCTCGGCTGCCAGATCGTGGGCCTTGTCCACCTGCTGCTGAAACGATGCCTGGGGCGCAGGCTCGGCGGCGACGCGGGCGTTGCGGGTGGTCCGAAAGCTCACCATGAGCACCGCCCCCGTGATCAACCCGCCCAAGTGCGCCATATAGGCCACATGGTTGTCCGACCCAAAATGCTGCCCCAGTTCATTGACGATCCACAGCGGCAACAACACGATGGCCGGCCCACGTACCACGTTGAAGTAAAACAACAGCGAGTAAAAGAAGTTGATTTTTTGAAATCGGTACAGCACGGCATACATGCTCATGAGCCCCGAAATGGCGCCTGACGCGCCCAGGCCGTAGCCCAATTGGCCCTCATACACCCAGGCAGACAGTGCAGAAGCCCCCAGTGCGCTGAGCACATAGAAGCACCCGAACCATCGCCGCCCCAAGGACAGCTCCACAGTGAAGCCGAACAGGAACAAGAACACCATGTTGCCCAGCAAGTGTCCAGTGTCGCCATGCAAGAAGGCGGCAGTCAGCCAAGTTTCGGGATGGTCGCGCCACGAGGCACGGTAGTCTTTCGACCAGTGCTCCGTGAAGGGCGCAGGGCGCATGGCTTCATAGCGGTCACGGGCCTGCCGCCAGGTGTCAAACTGGGGGTGTTGAGGGGTGATCACGAGCTGCTGCTGCAGTCGTTGGACAAATTGCTCCTCCCGCTCCATCAGGTCGAGTACCAGATCGAGTTGCCCCTGTTTGAAGGCCGCTTGGGCGGCTTGCGCCTCCTTGGGCCGCGTGGACTGCAGGTGGGTCATGAAGGCGGGAAACTCCAACGCGGGGAGTTTGGCCTCGATATAAAACGCGGTGGCTCGGGTGAGGGCGTTTTCTTCGCTGCGCTGGGGGCCCCAAAATATCAACACGTTGATCAAGATGAGACACACCGTCATCCAGGGCGGATTGCGCCAAGTGGGCTTACTCTCAAGGGGAATCGCAAAGAACATGGCCACAGGCCCCAGGCGTCACCCAAGTGACGATGAGCCACAGTGTCTGGTGGCTGCGCGCGGGCTAAGCGTCAATAAGCAGCGCGGCGTGGGGCCAGATCTGCCATGCTTGATCACGACATTGGACGCCGCCCTACAATCCGCAGCTTTGACGTTGAATCACTATTCAGCGCATTCGGTCGCGCCCATGGGGCGCCATTCGGGCCTAGCGCCCACTTTAAGAGGAATTGCACGTGTTTATTTCGGAAGCGATAGCGCAAACGGCGCCTGTAGCCAGCAGTACGGGTTCCGCCTTTGGCAGCATGAACCTGGGCCTGATCGCCCTGATGGTGGTGGTCATGTATTTTGTGGTGCTGCGGCCCCAAATGAAGCGCCAAAAGGAAGTGAAGGTCATGATGGCGGCCCTGGCCAAGGGCGATGAAGTGGTGATCGCCGGGGGCGTGTTGGGCCGGGTGGCCAAAATGGGTGAAACCTACCTGCACATTGAGGTCGCCAACAATGTTGAAATCCAGGTGCAGCGTCTGGCTGTGCTGCAGGTGTTGCCCAAAGGCACTTTCAAGCCCTGAGTACCGCCCAGGCCCCTTGCGGGGCCGTCTGCCTTTGTGATGGACTGATACTGTTTTATTTTTCGATCTGCGCGGGCAGTGCCCGTGCTGGAGCATGAAAGCGCTATGAACCGTTACCCCATTTGGAAGTACGTGATGCTGGGCTTCGCGTTGCTGGTTGGGCTGATCTACACCTTGCCCAATCTTTACGGTGAATCGCCCGCGGTTCAGGTCAGCAGCATCAAGGCCACGGTCAAGCTCGATGCCAGCGTGGTCGAGCGCGTCAAAAAAGCGCTCAGCGCGGCCGACGTGACGCCCGACTTGGTGCAGTGGGACGGCCAATCGGTCAAAGCCCGCTTTGGGGACACCGACACCCAGCTCAAAGCCAAAGACATCCTTGACCATGACTTCAATCCTCAGGCCGACGACGCTGGCTACAGCGTGGCGCTGAATTTGGTGTCGCGCACTCCCGTGTGGCTCAGCCGATTGAGGCTGCTGTTGGTGGAGCCCCGGCCCATGTACCTGGGGCTGGATTTGCGCGGTGGCGTGCACTTTCTGATGCAGGTGGACACCAAAGCCGTGGTCACCAAGCGCATGGAGTCGCTGCTGGTCGATGTACGCACCCTGGTTCGCGAAAAGAACATCCGTATCAGTGGCATCTCGCGCAGTGACAAAACCCTCACGGTGGTGTTGCGCGATCAAGCCGCCTTCGACGCGGCGCGGCCCATGTTGGCTGAGCAACAGCCCGATTTGCTCTGGACTGACGGCAGCCAAGGCAGTGAGTTGGTGCTGCTGGGTACCCTCAAGCCCGAGGTGGTGTTGCAAGCCCAGGAGAGCGCGCTCAAGCAAAACATCACCACACTGCACAACCGCGTCAATGAGCTGGGGGTGTCTGAGCCCGTGATTCAACAGCAGGGCCTGGACCGCATTGTCATTCAACTGCCGGGTGTCCAAGACACAGCCAAGGCCAAAGAAATCATCGGCCGCACGGCCAACCTCGAGTTTCGCTTGGCCGACACCTCACCCGAGGCCCGGGCCGCACTGGACGGTGGCCCGGTGCCGTTTGGCCGTGAAAAGTTCATGGTCGGCCGCGGTGCGCCGGTGGTGGTGCTGCGCGAGGCCATCGCCAACGGCGAGATGCTGACCGATGCCTTCCCCCGCCCCGATGAAAACCAACAACCTGCGGTCTCCGTGTCACTCGATGCCAAGGGTGGGCGCCGCATGCGCGACATCACCCGTGCCAACATTGGCAAGCCGATGGCCGCCATCTTGTTTGAAAAAGGCAAGGGCGAGGTGCTGACCGTGGCCACCATTCAAGGCGAGTTTGGCAGCCAGTTTCAAATCAATGGCATGGGCACCACCGAGGCTGCCAATGACCTGAGCTTGTTGCTGCGCGCGGGTGCGCTGGCGGCTCCCATGGAGGTCATCGAAGAGCGCACCATCGGGCCCACCATGGGCGCTGAAAACATTGACAAAGGCATTCGCAGTGTGGCTTACGGGTTTTTGGCCATTGCCGTTTTCATGTGCGTTTACTACCGCTTGTTTGGCACCTTCTCAACGCTGGCCCTGGCGTTCAACCTGCTGCTGCTCGTGTCGGTGTTGTCCTTGTTGCAGGCCACACTGACGTTGCCCGGCATTGCGGCCATTGCGCTGACGCTGGGCATGGCCATCGACGCCAACGTCTTGATCAACGAGCGCATCCGCGAAGAGCTGCGCGCGGGGGCGCCACCACAGACGGCCATTCACCACGGCTATGAGCGTGCGTTTGCCACCATCTTGGATTCCAACATCACGACCCTGATCGCGGGCGTGGCCCTGTTGGTGTTTGGCTCTGGGCCGGTGCGTGGCTTTGCGCTGGTGCATTGCCTGGGCATCCTGACCTCGATGTTCTCAGCCGTGATGTTCTCGCGCGGCATGGTGAATTTGTGGTACGGGCGTCAGAAAAAGCTCAAGACCGTGTCCATTGGACAGGTCTGGAACCCGACATCGGCCGCTGACGCCGTCGCTCCCTGAGGCGTCGAGCGCCCAACAGACAAGGATTCAACATGGAGTTTTTCCGGATCAAGCACGACATTCCCTTCATGCGCCACGCGTTGGTGCTGAATGTGATTTCTTTCGTGACCTTTGTCGTGGCAGTGTTCTTCATCGTCACCAAGGGCTTGCACCTTTCGATTGAGTTCACGGGGGGCACGTTGCTGGAGGTGCGCTACGCTGAGAGTGCCAACATCGAGCGGGTGCGCTCGCAAGTCGAAGCCCTGGGTTATGTCGAGCCTCAGGTGCAAAAGTTTGGCAGCTCGCGCGACGTCGTGATCCGCCTGCCCGCGCGCGGTGATGTCAAACAAGACACGCTGGTCATGGGCGTCTTTGGGCAGTTGTGCCAAGACATGAAAGCCACCGCCAGCGTGCAAGAGGTGCGCACCGACAAAGGTGAAGTCGTCAGCCGTCCCGTCTGCGGCGCCTGGGGGGCGCAACCCGTGGAGCTCAAGCGCAGTGAATTCGTGGGCCCCTCGGTGGGCTCAGAGCTCGCGCGCGACGGGGCCTGGGCTTTGCTGGCCACGGTGGTGGGCATCATGCTCTACTTGGCCTTCCGCTTTGAGTGGAAGTTTTCGGTGGCGGGCATCATTGCCAACCTGCACGATGTCATCATCATCGTCGGCTTCTTTGCCTTCTTTCAGTGGGAGTTTTCACTGGCGGTGTTGGCGGCGATTTTGGCGGTGCTGGGCTACTCGGTGAACGAGTCGGTCGTGATTTTTGACCGAATTCGCGAGGCCTTCCGCAAGTACCGCAAGATGAACACCCACGAGGTCATTGACCACGCGATCACCAGCACCATGAGCCGCACCATGATCACGCACGGCAGCACCCTGATGATGGTTTTGTCGATGTTGTTCTTTGGCGGCGCCACGTTGCACTACTTTGCGCTGGCCCTGACCATTGGCATCTTGTTTGGCATTTACTCATCGGTCTTTGTGGCGGCAGCGATTGCCATGTGGCTGGGCGTTAAGCGCGAAGATTTGATCAAAGGAGGGGTCAAACCCGGTCAAACTGACGATCCAAACGCTGGGGCGGTGGTGTAGAGTCAAGGCCACGTCTCCCTATCTCACAGGACTCCATGGCGAATCCGGCCAACTCGATGGCGTTGACCGCTCCTTTGCGGCAGTATTTCGTGGAAGCCTGGCTCAAGGCGCTGCCCTCAGTGGTTCACAGGGTCGAGGCCTCGGCCCGATCGCTGACGAGCCAGGTGAGCGAGCCCGCCGTCATGATGCGTCGCCGAGATGTGGCCGACGATTTGCGTCAGCGCTCCGGTGCTTGGCTCAGCGGCATGCTGGACATGCTGGCCCAAGCCGGCCCCACGGGGGCCTTGAGCACGCGCATGCAAACCCTCGCGCCGGACCTCAGTCTGGTCGACCACAGCACCATCGAAGTCGAAATCCTCGGTTCACGACTGGCGCTGGCCATGATGGACCGTGCTTCCTCCGAGTTCAACGATCTGCGTGCCCGCGTCACGGGGGTTGAGAAGCTCGAAGAGCTCGACTCTCATGATGTTTTGCGCCCCCATGTGGTGGGCAGGGTGATCATCAATGCCTGGTGTGCCGCCGGCCTCAGCCTGGAAGGCTGGCGCACCTTGCATGCCGTGCTCAGCCCAGAGTTTGCGCTGTGCGCTGAAGACATCTATCACGACGCCAATCGCTGGCTGCTCGACCGCGGGGTGCGCCCTGAGATCGACCTGCGGCCTTTGGTGCGCCGCACGCGCAACACCGGGGCCGGCGACTTTACTCACACCGGCAGTCCGCCCGGTGGCGCACGCACCGAAGTGATGCCTGAGCGCTCACTGCCACAAGGTGGGCGCGGTGGCGCGCCCCAGCCTCCTGTGCCGCGTGAGCCCGGTGAGGCGCTGCTGGGACGGCTCAATCGTTTGGTGGGGCGTCAGCTTCCTGGCTTTGGGCACACGGCGCCACAGCCCTTGTCCTCCAAGCTCAATGCGGCCATCGCCCAGACCCAGCAACATTTGATGCGCCAGGTCGAAGAGTCCACGGCAAGCGGGGCTTTGACCACGGCGGAGGCGTCCCCCGCTTTGCTGGCCGAGCTGCGCCAGCGCAAGCAGGCCCTTAAAAGTGCGGCATCTAACCCCGTTGAGCGGGCCACGATTGAGATCGTGGCCTTGCTGTTTCAAAGCATCCTCACCGAAGAGCGCATCCCGGCGGTGGTGCGGGTCTGGTTTGCGCGTTTGCAGATGCCTGTGTTGCGTGTGGCGGTCGGCGAGCCCGACTTCTTTGCCACCGCGGATCACCCCGCGCGCCGCCTGATTGACCGCATGGGCGCCTCGGTCATGGGCTTTGACCCGACCGACCACCAGCCCGGGGATACCCTGGAGAAGGAAATCAAGCGCGTCGTGCAGGTCGTGGAGGCCTACCCCGACACGGGGCGGCGCGTGTTCCAGACCGTGTTGACCGAGTTTGAGCGCTTCTTGGAGCACTATTTCAAAAACGAAAACGAGGCTTCTCGCAAAGGCGTATCCCTCGCTCAACAGGTTGAGCAACGCGAGACCTTGGCCATCCAGTACACCATTGAGCTGCGCAAAATGCTCAATGAGGTGCCCGTCCAAGACGGCGTGCGCGAGTTTTTGTTCCATGTGTGGGCTGATGTGCTGGCCACCGCGGCCATCAAAACCGGCTTACAAGGCGACGAAACCAAACTCATGAAGCGCACCGCAGCCGACCTCATCTGGTCGGCCAGTGCCAAAGTGTCACGCGATGAGCGCGCCGAGGTCATCAGGCGACTGCCGGGTTTGCTCAAAAACCTGCGTGACGGCATGCAGCACGCGGGCATCCCGATTGACAAGCAAGACCGGCACATTCAGGACCTGAACAATTCTTTGGCCGTGGCCTTCACGGCCAAAACAGCAGCCATTCCCCATGATCGCCTCAAAGACCTGATGGTGCAGCTCGAAACCCTCGAAGAGCTGCTCCCTGATGCAGCCGATGTCGAGATCGACGAATCCATGGTCTTGGACTTGTCGGGCTACGAAAGCTCGGAGCTGGAGGTGGTGGCCGAAGGGGGCTCCATGCCCACTGCGGCCATGTTGGCGTGGGCGCGCGAGCTGCAGGTCGGCAGTTGGCTGATGCTCGATTACCGCGACCGCTCGGAAGCCGTGCAGTTGGCATGGCAAGGGATGCGGCGGCAGTTGACCTTGTTTGTGTCACCCCGGGGGCGGGGCATTTTGTTTCAGCAACGTCGCTTGGCGGCGTTTTTGCAGGCCGGCTTGCTGGTGCCCGCACAAGACGAGTCACTCACCACCCGGGCCACGCGCACCGCCCTGGCCAAGCTGGATGCAGATCCGTCTAAGTTGCTGGATTGAACGACAGTGAGACGCGCCCGAGAGCCCTGCGGCGGGGTGCGTAGGCGTCAACCACCACTTATGGGCATGAATGCGTTCCATTGGGTCGCTTAGTGGAATTGATGCGTGTCATTAATTCTTCATGATTCATGGGGTTGTTGTAATGATATTTATTCGTTACGATAACCAAGTTATTGAAACGTAAAAGTATCATTGTGGGCACTCCATCTGAATCCAAGTTCCCGCCGCGCGTTCTTCGGTCGTTGCAGAAGTTTGGCAGCGATGTGGAGATTGCTCGCAAGAAGCGCCGCTTGACGGTCGAGGCGCTGTGCGCTCGGGCGGGCATTTCTCGGCCGCTCTACAACCGCATGATTCATGGGGCGCCGGGCACTTCCGTGAGTGCCATCGCCATGGTGTTGATGGCGCTGGGCAGGGGCTCACCCTTTGACGACTTGCTCGACGTCACCCGTGACGATACCGGTCTGCTGATGGATCAAGAGCATCTCCCGCAGCGCATCCGCCTGCCGCGGAAGTCGGGCGCACTGTAGGTGCGCACCAGCCGACATGGCAACGAGAACCTCCGCCAAGACCGCGACCAAGCAGACGGCCACCGTCTGTCTGGGCGAAGCTGGCATCGAGGTGGGCGAGCTGAGCTTGGAGGCGAATGAACTACTCCACCCTATGCTGCGCAAAGGATGGAGTTTCACGGGGAGCGTGAGCAGCCCCGTATAGGCGCGGTTCCCGGCCTGTGTCTTCAGCCTCCAAGGCCCATCGCAACACAACTCGTGCTGCTGCGATGTCTCG
>JANMGB010000108.1:0-2284 GCA_031374415.1 Burkholderiales bacterium | reverse complement strand
TGCGGCACCGCCGCCAGGTCCGCAAACGCCGCCAGTACGTCGAACAGCGCAGCAAAGTCGCAGCATCCGGTGCGTCGGCGCTTGCGGCGGTCGTCGTCGTCGGGCGGGTTGTAGGAGTCGCCGCCGAAACCGTCGTCGCCGCCGCCGAAACCGCCGTCGCCGTCATCGTCGCCACCACCACCACCGCCGCCGTCGCCGTCGCTGCCGTTGCGGCTGCCCTTCTTGGCCGCCGCTTCGGCAGCACGCGCGCGCGCCAGCAGCACGGCCTTCAGCGGCGACTGGTAGACCTGCTCGAGCGTGCACCACATCGCCGGCTTCTTACCCGTCGTCAGCAGCAGCAGGCCGATGCGCAGCAGCGACAGGCACGCGACAAAGTCCTTGTTCTGCACGTCGTCGGGCCGCTCGTCGCACCGCCAGTGCCGGTGCGTCGTCTTCGACACGCGCGTCAGCATGGCGGCGCACAGCCAGTCGCGCTGCGACGTGTACGCCTCGCCGAGCATGATCACGCGCAGCACTTTCGCCAGCGCCTCGACAAAGTCCTTGGCCGGCGTCGGCGCGAAGCCGCGCATCGACGTCTTGAACGTCGGCACGCCGACAAACGCGACCACGTCGTCGTCAAACGCCGTCGACGGCTTGCACACCTCGCGCAGCATGTCGGCCAGCACGTCGTCGCTCGGCGCGCCGCCGTACAGCGCCTCGTGCTCGCGCAGCCGGACAAGCCGGCGCATCTCGGCGATGGCGCGCACGACCGCAGCGACCTCGGCCGCGCGCCGCTTGTGGCGCAGCGCGATCGTTGCGCGCGCGCGCCCGCGCAGCATGTCGGCCGCCGACGCGCCGTACAGCGTCTCAAAGTGCGCCGCGAACAGCGCCTGGTACCGCTGCAGGCGCTCGACGTCGGTGGCGCGGTCGCCGCCCGTGGCCTTGCTTTCGGCCGCGAGCGCGCTGTGCGCCGCGCGCGCCGCCGCGTCGCGCGCGAGCGACTCGGCCGGCAGCCGCATCCAGCGGCACGCCGTCACGCGCCGCTCGAGCCGCTCAAACTGCAGCTCCGACACCAGCTTGCTCAGCGCCGCGTCGTCGAGCCGCTCGTCCTCGTCGGCGTTCGTCATGATCTTGAGCCAGTTGTCGCCCGACTCGTACGGCAGCGCGCGCACAACGATGAACGACATCAGCGTCACCACGCCTGTGTCGCCGCTGACGAAGATCTTGCCGACCAGCTCGCGCAGCTGCCGCACCGTGCGCACGCCCAACAGGCCCTTGACCATGGCGCGCGTCGGCAGCGACGCGCCGCAGCGCACGTGCACCGGCGACACGCCGCCCGCCGCCACGATGGCCGCGAACAGCCGCTCGCCGAGACCAAAGTCGTCGGCCGACGCGCTCGCCAGCGCCTTGTCGGCCGCCTTCTTCTTCGTCGCGGCCGCCTTGGCGAGCTTTTCGAGATCCGCGGCCGCTGTCGTCTTCGGCAGCGTCTCGAACAGCTGCGCCACTTGCTCGCTCGTCAGCGCCCGGCCCTGCTGCCGCCACCAGGCGACAACGACCTGCCGCATGTAGGAGCGCGCCGGGTAGAGCGCCTCGATGCGCCGCTCGACGCAGCGCTCCAACCACCACTGCTCGCCGCTGCCCTCGCCGGCGGCCGCCGCCGCCTGCATCACGCTCAGCAGCTCGTCGACGTCGGCCTTGCTGCGCCGCGCTGCCGCGCGCTTGCTCGACCGCACCGACGCCACCGTACTCGCGCCCTTGATCTGCACCGCCTCGATCACGTTGGTCGCGCGCGTGCTGCGCGCCAGCGCCAGCATCACGGCGCGCGCGTTGGGGCCAAACGCGTTCTGCAACACGGCACCGTCGGGCAGCTTCGCGCAGCCTGGAATCAGCAAGCTCAAGTCGGTCAAGTCGGCCTGAACGGCGCGCACCGCCGCGTGCGGCGACGGCACCGCCCGTCGCTTCATCTTGGTCGCGACGGCGGCGCCCGCCTCGTCGCCGTCGGCGCGCGGCGGCGGCAGCAGCAGCTCGCGCAGCAGCGACAGGCGTTTCGGCCACTCGATCTTCGACAGCTTGAGCGGCACCGACACTGCCCCAAAGTGCTTCTGCAGCAGCCGTAGCGTCGCGGCGCGCGCATCCACCAAGATGGCGCGCAGCTCCTCGCGCTTCTGCTTGGCTGCGTCGGACTCGACCTGCACGTCGTCGGCTTGGCCGTCGACCTCGTCGTCGTCGTCGTCGTCGTCGTCATCATCACTCTCGTCGCCGTCGTCGTCTTTCTCGTCGTCGCGGTCCTCCTTCGGCTTGGCCA
>JANMGB010000002.1:0-28078 GCA_031374415.1 Burkholderiales bacterium | reverse complement strand
GCAGCGAACTGGGCTGTTCCCAAGGCGTTGAGGCTGCCGGTGCCGAGTGCGGCGAGTTGAGCGGTGGTGATGGCGATGACCTGGGCGGAGTTCATCGCACCCATCTGATCGGAGCCCAGCGCGGCGATCTGATCGGTGCTCAGGTTGCGGATGGCGTTGGTGGACAAGGCCCGGACATCGGCGGTTTCCAAGGCTGCCATCTGCGCCGTGGTGAGTGCAGCCGCTTGCGCCGAGCTCAGCGCGGCGAACTGCGCCGTGCCCAGGGCATTGAGATCCTCGGTGCCGAGCGCGGCGACCTGCGTGGTGCTCAGGGCCACGACCTGAGCGGTGCTCAGGGCGGCGATCTGGGCCGTGTCGAGCGCAGCGATTTGGTCCGTGCTCCAGCCTTGGACACCGGCTGTGTTCAAGGCGCGCAGGTCGGCTGTCTCCAAGGCGGCGATCTGGGTGGTGGTCAGGGACACGATCTGGGCGGAGCTCAGAGCGCCCATTTGAGCGGTGGTCAGCGCCACGATCTCCGCGGTGGTGAGGGCATTGATGCCGTCGGTGGTGAGGTTGCGGATGGCGGCGGTGCTCATCGCAGCGAGATCGGCTGTTTCCAGGCCGGCGACTTGCGCGGTGGTCAAGGCGGCGGCTTGGGCTGTGGACAGCGCAGCGAACTGCGCTGTTCCCAAGGCATTGAGGCTGCCCGTGCCGAGCGCGGCGAGTTGAGCGGTGGTGATGGCGATGACCTGGGCGGAGTTCATCGCACCCATCTGATCGGAGCCCAGCGCGGCGATTTGATCGGTTCCCAGGTTGCGGATGGCGGCGGTCGACAAGGCGCGGACATCGGCGGTTTCCAAGGCCGCCATCTGCGCCGTGGTGAGTGCAGCCGCTTGCGCCGAGCTCAGCGCGGCGAACTGCGCGGTGCCCAGGGCATTGAGGTCTTCGGTGCCCAGCGAGGCGACTTGCGTGGTGCTCAGAGCCACGACCTGAGCGGTACTCAGGGCGGCCATCTGGGCCGTCTCGAGCGCGGCGATTTGGGCGGTGCTCCAGCCTTGGACACCGGCCGTGTTCAAGGCGCGCAGGTCGGCTGTTTCCAACGCGGCGATTTGGGTGGTGGTCAGGGACACGACCTGGGCGGAGCTGAGTGCGCCCATCTGAACGCTGGTGAGGGCCACGATCTCCGCGGTGGTGAGCGCATTGATGCCGTCGGTGGTGAGGTTGCGGATGGCGGCGGTGTTCAGGGCGACCAAATCAGCCGTCTCCAGCGCGGCGATTTGCGCGGTGGTCAAGGCTGCGGCCTGAGCCGTGGACAGCGCAGCGAACTGAGCTGTTCCCAGGGCGTTGAGGCTGCCGGTGCCGAGTGCTGCGAGCTGAGCGGTGGTGATGGCGATGACCTGGGCGGAGTTCATCGCACCCATCTGATCGGAGCCCAGCGCGGCGATTTGATCGGTGCTCAGGTTGCGGATGGCGTTGGTGGACAAGGCCCGGACATCGGCGGTCTCCAAGGCCGCCATCTGCGCCGTGGTGAGTGCAGCGGCTTGTGCCGAGCTCAGCGCGGCGAACTGCGCCGTGCCGAGTGCGTTGAGATCCTCAGTGCTGAGCGAGGTGACTTGGGCGGTGCTGAGGGCCACGACTTGCGCGGTGCTCAATGCGGCCATCTGGGCCGTCTCGAGCGCGGCCAGCTGCGCCGTGCTCCAGCCTTGGATACCGGCGGTGTTCAAGGCACGCAGGTCGGCTGTCTCCAATGCGGCGATCTGGGCGGTGGTCAAGGCCACCACCTGGGCTGAGCTCAGTGCGCCCATCTGAACGCTGGTCATCGCCACGATCTCAGCCGTGGTGAGCGCATTGATGCCGTCGGTGGTCAGGTTGCGAATGGCCGCGGTGTTCATGACGGCGAGGTCAGCCGTTTCCAACCCAGCGATCTGGGCGGTCGTCAATGCAGCGGCCTGACTCGACGAGATCGCGGCAAACTGCGCTGTGCCCAGCGCATTCAAACTGTCGGTCCCCAATGCCGAGATCTGTGCCGTCGTGAACGCGGTCATCTGCGCTGAAGACAACGCGCCCATTTGGTCCGAAGCCAAGGCAGCGATCTGTGCCGTGCCCAGGTTGCGAATGGCGTCCGTGGACAGGGCGCGGATATCCATCGTCTCAATGGCACTGACCTGCGACGACGACAGCGCAACCGCCTGCGCACTCGATAAGGCCCCCACCTGATTGCTGGCCAAGGCCACAATCTGCGAGGTGGTGATGGCGGCAATGCCGTCGGTGGTCAAGGCGCGGATCGCCGCGGTGCTCAGCGCGCTGATGCTGGATGTCGCCAAGCCTGCAATCTGGGTGGTGGTCAGCGCGGCGGCCTGGGTGCTGCTCAAGGCGGCAAGCTGGGTCGAGCCGAACGCATTCAAGTCGTCCGTGCCCAGCACATTGAGTTGCGAGGTACTCAAAGCAACCACTTGCGCGGTAGTAAAAACACCCAGCTGTTCCGTCGTCAACGCATCAATTTGCGCCGTCGTCAGTGCGCGGATGGATGCTGTTCTCAAGGCGCGAAAATCGGCCGTCTCAAAAGCCGCCATCTGAGCGGTGCCAATGGCAGAGATCCCCGTGCTCGGGATGGCTGCCACTTGCGCCGTGGTCAGCGCAATGATCTGCGCTGTGCTGAACGCCGCAAAGTCTTCCGTCGTGAACCGCGAGATCGAGGTGGTCGACAGGGCAGAGATTGCCGCGGTGCTCAGAGAGGTGACGATGGTAGCCATTGACAGTCCTTCAGCTCAAAAAAATGCGATCAGATCCACAGGGAAAGGGCTGCTGCAAAGCACAAAAACGCGAGCCCACAGGGCGACAAATCGCTCTGCGGGCTGTGTAGCGTTCGGTGCTCGTTCGTAGACCTGACATGAAATCTCGTGGTGTTCGTGTTCAAGCGGCCCTTGCGAGCCGCTGTCGTCAAAAACAAGTCACACCGATCGCCACAACATGGCAGCGCTGGGTGAAACCTTCCCGTTCCGTCGGAATATCGGTGCTCTGAGCCCAAGTCTTTAGGTCGAAATGACAGACAAAGTGAGGCTTAATTTGCTTGTGTTGCGGGGGTCGTGACATGTGCCTCACAACCTCGCGCAAGCGGCCTCGCGGGGCCCAGGCGGCCTGACCCTGATCTTCTTTTCGGCCATTGGCGTGCCTACTTGAGGCCCACAAGCCACTTGCAGATGGTTTTGTGCACTGCGTCACAAAGGGCTACTGGGGCGTTGCATTGAGCGACAGATAGGCCGTACTTCCGGCGCTTTATCAGCGACCACGTCTAACGAGGGTCACCACAATCGAGGGGCTGTCATCACCGCAACATGGCCGAGCAAAACGCACAAGATCGCAACCTTCCGGCGTCAGAGCGAAAGCTGGACAAAGCCCGGGAGGAAGGCAACCTCCCTCGTTCCCAAGACCTGGGCCATTTCGCCGCCATGGGGGTGGGCGGCGCCGCCTTGGTGGTCATGGCCCCCGACATCATGAACTGGCTCAAAGAGCTCATGAGCTCGGGCCTGCGCTTCGATGCGCAAATGCTCAGCCAGCCCGACGTCATGTACCGACAGCTTGGCGATCTGGTGCTCAAACTGGTCGCCGTGGTCTTGCCGCTGGGCTTATTGATGATGCTGTCAGCCATTGCCGCCAACCTGCTGGTCGGCGGCTGGAACTTCACCCTGACCGTCTTGATGCCCAGTTTTTCCAAGCTCAACCCCCTCACGGGCTTGACGCGTTTGTTCAACAAGCAAACCTTCGTCACCGCCATCAAGGGGGCCTTCCTGGCGCTGCTACTGGGCCTGGTCGGTGGGCTCTACCTGCACTACCACCTGGGCGACTTCAATGGCGCTTGGGGAATGTCCTTGCCCACCGGCATCACCCACGTCTCGCAAACGATTCTGGGGGGGCTGATGTTCCTGCTGCTGATCTTGGCCGTCTTCGCCGCCATCGACGCCCCGCTGCAAAAGAAACTGCACGCCGGCCGCCTGAAAATGAGCCACCAGGAAGTCAAGCAAGAGCACAAGGAAGTCGAGGGCAACAACGAAGTCAAAGGCAAGATGAAGGCCCGCATGCGCGAGCTGTCTCGCCGGCGCATGCTCGCCGCCGTGCCCAAGGCCGACCTTGTCGTGATGAACCCCACCCACTATGCGGTAGCCCTGCAATACGACGAAACCAAGATGGGCGCCCCGCGCGTGGTGGCCAAGGGGGCCGACCTGCTGGCCCTGACCATCCGCGACCTCGCCAAGTCATCGAAAGTCCCTGTGCTGCAAGCGCCCGTGCTGGCCCGCGCTCTGTACGCTCATGCTGAACTCGACCGCGAGGTGCCCACAGCGCTGTTCGCGGCGGTCGCTCAAGTGCTGGCCTATGTGTACCAACTGCGCGCTGCGCTGGCGGGCAAAGCCCCGATGCCTGCCGAGCTGTCTTTCTTGCCCGTTCCTCCAGAGCTCGACCCCCACAATGCACCCCCCGCCTGAGCCCTGCCGAACCACGCGCACCCGGCGCACCCTTGGTTCGCCAGTCGCCCGTAAAATAAGAGGCTAACTCCAGTGCAGCGTGCATCGCCCCCACTTCACCCCCAGTGGCGCGGCGACCTCGGGCCTGTTCCTTTGGTGCCCCATGGCTGACTTTGCAACCCCCGTCACAGCGCTGTATCAACAAACCCTGGCCGAGCGCGGCTACCAAAGCGACCCGGCGCAACTGCGCGCGGTGGCTGCCCTAGAGCACTGCGCCACCGCCTGGGCTGACTACAAAGCCCGCCGCCGCAACCCGCTCACCAAGCTCTTCTTATCGCCCTCGATCCCTCGCGGTGTCTATATGTATGGCGGGGTAGGGCGGGGCAAAAGCTTCCTGATGGACTGCTTTTTTCAGGCGGTACCGCTCACCCGAAAAACCCGTTTGCACTTCCACGAGTTCATGCGCGAGGTTCACCGCGAGCTGGCGGAGCTCCATGGCACGGTCAACCCCCTGGATGTGCTGGCCCAACGCATTGCACGCCGCCACCGCCTCATCTGCTTTGACGAGTTTCATGTGGCCGACGTCACCGACGCCATGATCCTGCACCGCCTGCTCGAGGCCCTGTTCAAAAACCGAGTGGGCATCATCACCACCTCCAATTTCAAGCCCGATGGCCTGTACCCCAACGGCCTGCACCGCGACCGCATCCTGCCCGCCATTGAGCTTCTAAAAAAACACCTCGAAGTCATCAACGTTGACAACGGCACCGACTACCGCAGCCGCACTTTGGAGCAAGTCGAGACCTACCACACCCCCTTGGGCGAGCAGGCCGACCGTGCCATGCAAGCCGCTTTCGATCAACTCATCGAAGTCAAAGAAGAGCCCCCCATCATGCGCATCGAACACCGCGAGCTGCATGCCCGCCGCCGTGCGGGGGGCGTGGTGTGGTTCGATTTCAAAGTGCTCTGCGGTGGGCCGCGCTCCCAAAACGATTACCTTGAGCTGGCCACCCAGTTTCACACGGTCTTGTTGTCCGGGGTGCCCGTCATGCCCCCGCGCTTGGCCTCCGAGGCGCGACGCTTCACTTGGTTGGTCGACGTCATGTACGACCGCCGGGTCAAGCTCATCTTGTCTGCCGAAGCGGTCCCCGAAGACCTCTACACCGACGGCCCGTTGGCACACGAGTTTCCTCGCACAGTCTCACGCCTGCGCGAGATGCAATCTGCCGAGTTCCTGGCCCTTGCGCGTCGTGACGTCGATACCTCACTGACCTGAGCGAGCGCCTCGCGCAACAGGCCGTTCGGTAAGTAGGTGTCGATGGGCTGGCAGGGACCAGGCTGAACTGGGTCTGAAAGCCACGCCTTCTGAAGCGACCGTGGCGTGCCCTAGGAGCCTGTCGGACTTGGACTCGTCGGCTGCAAATTGGCCAGGGCGGTCCATTTTTCACCGGCTTCTTGACCCATAGAAGGGACTATGGGCCTGCGAACCCGGCAAAAACTGTCCTCGCCCTGGCCAATTTTCGCTCTCGACGCTCCAAGTCCGACAGGCTCCTAGCAACGGCAGTTGGACGCGTCCGAGGGGCCCGCATACCCATATTTTCCAGACTGAAGCCCCCCAGCGCGCATTCCTGGGCCGAGCGTGAAAAGCGTCACGAAATTCTTACCTTTACTTACAAATTCATCCTCAGCCTCATCCCACAGCGGTCGAAAACAAAGGGACGCAATAGGGCCTGTTTGGAAAGGCCCAGCCCTTGAGGACGGACAGCACGATGAATATCTTCCGAGTGATGGTGGGTGTAGCCAGTGCGATGCTCAGCGTCTGTGCGTTAGCGAGCGAGCCCACCGATCTGCCCGAGCTGCCGGACTTGCCCCCTGCGGCGGGGCCCGCGACGACCGAGCCCAGCAAAAGAGAGGTGTGGGTCAATGTGGGTGGCTTCTCGCGCCATTTTGCGCGCAACAAGGGCTACAACGAATCCAACTTGGGTCTGGGTGTGGAGTACCGCGTTAACCCCGACGTCTCAGTGATGGCTGGCAGCTACCACAACAGCATCCGCCGCACCACCACCTACGCAACCGCCAACTGGCAGCCCTATCACCTGGGTGATTTCAAAGTCGGCGCCTCCGTCGGCATCATGGACGGCTACCCCTCCATTGCAAGGGGCGGCACCTTCTTCGTGGCGGTTCCCATGGTGAGTTACGAAGGCCGCCGCTTCGGCTTCAATTTGGGCGTTATTCCCGACACGGGCAACATTGATGGCGCCCTCATCCTGCAACTGAAAATTCGCGCCTTTTGAGGGCGAGACACCGACCGCACCCCCCACCTGGGTGGCCCTGAATCGGGGGTTGATGATCCGCACGATCGGCTGACATACTTCTAGCCTCTTTGGTTGAGGGTGGGTTGTATGTTTCCAAGCCAAGCCGGGCTCAAAGTAGTTCTGCGCGCAACGGGCCTGATCGTGCTGATGTGGCCCCATGCGGCCCCTGCCGTCGGCTATTCATCCGGATGCCAATGGACAGCTTCTGTGCGCAACAGCCAGCCCCCCCGGGTTTTGACCCAAGACAGTACGCTGCTGCCTGTGTCCGTGACCCTGGCCACTCGAGTGTGGCCCGATGACAACAAGTCCACCGCCTCATGCCGCTTTGACAAATCCCATTTCGCCATCGACATCGTGGCCGAACCCTCCGGGGTGGTTCTGGGGCGGGTCAACATGGCCATCAACCCAGCGGCCAGCGTCGGTGGCAGCAGGGTGGCCACCGGCAGCGGCCTGATCCAAACGCACCAACTCCCAGCGGGCACCTACGTCGTGCGCCCCCAATTTGCCCCAGATGCCTTCCCGGTGACGTTCTCACTCAGCGTGGTCACACCCCAAACCGCGCGTGTCACGGCGAACGTCAGCAGTCATGCCCGGATCGGTCAGCCCATCAACTTGGTGGCTCACATCAGCGGTGTTCAACCGGGCGGCAAGGTGGACTGGATCGACCGCATGACGGGTGCCGTCTTGGGCACCGCCAGTGTCAAAAACGGTGTGGCCAGCGCCACTTTCACCCCCACTCGCTCCGAGCCGCTCGACGTGATCGCCCACTACCACGGCGACAAATTCAATCTTCCCAACGAGTCTGTCGGCGTCGCGGTCGAGTTCCCCAGTTTTCCCTTGACCTTCGGACTGTCGTTGCTGGAGCGTTGATCCATCGCGGGGCCCCAGACCCAATGCTGGCAGACTCCAGGCCTTGTCCTGGGAGACCCCGTGTTCAGATTCTTTGAAAACCTGCTCGACCCGTACCCCGAGGCCCTGCCGACCCAGCCCCCACGCCAATTCTTCGCCTTCATATGGCGCTGCGCGCTGAGCGCCCGCCGCCTGTTTCTGGGCCTGACCCTGCTGACCGCGGTCACCGCCATCTTCGAGGCTCTGCTGTTCGCCTTCATGGGCCGCATTGTCGATTGGCTCAACCACATTCGAGCGCAAGACCTCTGGGCACAAGAGCGTCACAGCCTGCTGCTGCTGGCCGGTGCGTTGCTGCTCAGCCCCTTGGTCATCTGGGTGCGCGCGCTCATCAAATACCAAGGCCTGGCGGGCAACTTTCCCATGTTGCAGCGTTGGAACTTTCACCGCTGGATGCTCGCCCAGAGCATGAGTTTTTACCAAGACGAATTCGCCGGCCGTGTGGCCACCAAGGTCATGCAAACCGCCCTGGCCACGCGCGAAGTCATCATGATCCTGTGCGACATCTTGGTCTTCGTGCTGCTCTACTTCTTCACCATGGTCGCCGTGGTGGGGGGCTTTCACTGGTGGTTGCTGCTGGCATTTCTCGGCTGGTTCAGTCTCTACCTGCTGGCGCTGTGGTTCTTCGTGCCCCGCCTGGGCCGTGTGGCCCAAGCCCAAGCCGAGGCACGCTCCCTGATGACGGGCCGCATCACCGACGCCTACACCAACATCTCCACCGTCAAACTCTTTTCCCATGCCCAGCGCGAGGCCGCTTTCGCACGTTCGGCCATGCGCGATTTCATCACCAGTGTGCACAGCCAAATGCGCCTGGTGACGGCCTTTGAAGTCACCAACCACACCCTCAACGCCCTGCTCATTGCCATCACCGCGGGTGCGACCCTGTGGTTGTGGGTACAGGGGCAACTCGGGGTGGGTGCGGTCGCGGCGGCCACCGCCATGGCGCTGCGGCTCAACGGCATCTCTCACTGGGTGATGTGGGAGGTTTCCATGCTGTTTGAGCACATTGGCACCGTCCAAGACGGCATCACCACCTTGTCCCGCCCCCATACCGTGATCGACCGCCCCAACGCGCCTGCCTTGCGCGTCACCCACGGCACCATCAGATTTGACAACGTCAGCTTCGCCTACGGGCAGACCGATCGCGCGACAGCGCCCGTGATCGACCGGCTCAATCTCATCATCCAACCGGGTGAAAAAATCGGCTTGGTCGGGCGGTCTGGTGCCGGAAAAAGCACCCTCGTCAACCTCCTGCTGCGCTTTCACGACGTTGCCAGCGGCACCATCACCGTCGATGGGCAAGACATTGCCCAGGTTCAACAAGACAGCCTGCGCGCCCAAATCGGCATGGTCACCCAAGACACCTCCTTGCTGCACCGCTCCGTGCGCGACAACATCCTCTACGGCCGGCCTCAAGCGGGCGACGCCGAAATGATCGCCGCAGCCCAACGCGCCCAAGCCCACGACTTTGTTCAAACCCTGAGCGACCCGCTGGGTCGCCGGGCTTATGACGCCCACGTGGGCGAGCGTGGCGTCAAGCTCTCAGGCGGGCAGCGCCAACGCATTGCCATTGCCCGCGTCATGCTCAAAGACGCCCCCATCCTCTTGTTGGACGAGGCCACCAGCGCCCTGGACTCCGAAGTCGAAGCCGCCATCCAAGCCAGCTTGTACAGCCTGATGGAGGGTAAAACCGTCATTGCCATCGCCCATCGCTTGTCCACCATTGCCGCCATGGACCGCCTCATCGTGCTCGACCAAGGCCGCATCATCGAACAAGGCAGCCATGAGCAACTTCTGACGCAAGGTGGCTTGTACGCCCGGCTTTGGGCGCATCAGAGCGGCGGCTTTCTGGGCGAAGCTACCGAAGCTGCGGCACCCCTCAAGTGACCGCGCTGCGCACCTGACGGCGTCGCGCTCGAGCCACCTCGCAGCGTTGTTTCTCCGTCGTCCCGCCCTGCGCAGTCTGCGCGGAGGTCTGTACACTCAAGCATTCCCCTGCGCGAAGGACCGAGCGACATGGCTGTTGCCCAAGGAAGTGCCCCTGCCATCTTTGATCTTAAAAGCGCCTCCTTGTCCCTGGTGGCCTTGCTCTTGCAAACCACCAACCTGGACGCGTTGGCCAGTGAGCTCGCCCGCCGCTTCGACGGCACCCCTGATTTTTTCAACAACGATCCCGTGGTCGTCGACTTGGCCCAAGTCGCCGGCAGCGCTGCAGGCATCGACTTCCCCGCCCTGATCAAACTGTTGCGGCACTACAAAATGCAGCCTATCGGCGCGCGCGCTGGCAGCCCGCAGCAGATGCAATCCGCAGTGGCCGCGGGGCTGGTTGACGTGCCTGCCGAGGTCGCCCGAGGGACCGACACCAGCGCCGACACCAGCGCACCCGAGGCCGCACCCGCTGCTGGCACCACCATGGTCCTGAACCGCCCCTTGCGCTCTGGCCAACAAATCTACGCGCGGGGCGGCGATCTCCTCGTTCTGGCTGCTGTCAACTTCGGTGCCGAAGTCATCGCTGATGGGCACATCCACGTTTACGCGCCTCTGCGCGGCAAAGCCATCGCTGGGGCCAAAGGCAATACCGAGGCCCGCATCTTCAGCACCTGCATGGAGCCCGAGCTCGTCGCCATTGCCGGCACCTACCGCACCACCGAAACCCCTCTCCCGCCCGAGGTTGTCGGCAAGCCCGCCCAAATCAGGCTCGATGGAGAGCGCTTGGTGTTTGAAGCCCTGCTCTGAGCATCCTCACCCACAACAACAAGGACCGCCCCCTCATGGCCAAGATCATCGTGGTGACCTCCGGAAAAGGAGGCGTCGGCAAAACCACCACCAGTGCGAGCTTCGCCTCGGGGCTGGCGCTGCGAGGTCACAAAACCGCGGTCATTGACTTTGACGTCGGCCTGCGCAACCTCGATCTCATCATGGGTTGTGAGCGGCGCGTCGTATACGACCTCATCAACGTCATCCACAACGAGGCCAACCTCAACCAGGCCCTCATCAAAGACAAGCAGTGCGACAACCTCTACGTGCTGGCCGCCTCGCAAACCCGTGACAAAGATGCGCTCACCCAAGACGGCGTTGAGCGCGTCCTCAAAGAGCTCGGCGACATGGGGTTCGAATACATCGTCTGCGACTCACCCGCTGGCATCGAAACGGGTGCCCTGATGGCCATGCACTTCGCCGATGAAGCCCTGGTTGTCACCAACCCTGAAGTCTCCTCGGTGCGCGACTCAGACCGCATCCTGGGCATGCTCAACTCCAAAACCAAGCGGGCCATCGACAAGGCCGAGCCCATCAAAGAACACCTGCTCATCACCCGCTACAACCCCAACCGGGTCGAAGGCGGGCAGATGCTGTCCCTCCAAGACATCCACGAAATTTTGCGCATCAAGCTGCTCGGCGTCATCCCCGAGTCTGAGACGGTTCTCAATGCCTCCAACCAGGGCCTGCCCGCCATCCACATGGAAGGCTCAGACGTTGCCGAAGCTTACAAAGACGTGGTGGCTCGCTTCCTGGGCGAAGACAAGCCCATGCGCTTTGTGGCGGCCATCAAGCCCAGTTTCTTTAAGCGCATTTTTGGCGGGAGGTAAGCCATGGGTTTTCTCTCATTCTTCCTGGGCGAGAAAAAACGCACGGCCACCGTGGCCAAAGAGCGACTGCAGCTGATCCTGGCGCACGAGCGAAACGGCCGCAACAGCAGCCCCAACTACCTGCCCGACCTGCAGCGCGAGTTGCTGGCCGTGATTTCCAAGTACGTGAGCGTCGACCCACAAGACATCAAGGTGTTGCTCGAGCGCCAAGGCAACCTTGAAGTCCTGGAAGTCAAAATCGAGTTGCCCGATGCGGTCAAACCGTGACATGCTTCACGCAGCAGCGCATTGAGACCCCCGAAATACGGGGTTGAGCGGCTGGGTCGGCCGCCTTAGCATCGACCTGCAACCTCAAGCCCGCCATCACCCACCAGGTGAGATGGCGCCGTCTGGCGTTTGAGGCACCTTTATCAAGCACCTGGGAACAGAATGCGCGAATTTCACGATGTCGAGCTTTGGCGGGTCAGTGCCTTCCAGCGCCTAAGGCAGGGTTCAGGGACCAGCGCCTACGCGGGCCTGGACGAAACCTCCTTGCTGTCCAGCAGCCTCATGAGCGAGCTCAATGTCCTGCGCCAACACGGCTCTGATGACGATACGCTAGAGGTGTTTTCTGCTTGTTTGCGTCATGCTGAAGCCACCTTGGTCTACCTGCAGTACGAGCAGCACGTCTGGCCCGTGACACTGTTCCCCGCCCACCGCTTGTGCCACTCGCCGCGCGACCTGTCGCAAGCCTCGCTCAGTGGCCTGGCCCAGATTCGTTTTTTGCGTGCTGAGCCGCCCGGTGTTCGCCCACCGGGGCACAGCGAGCAAGAGCGCGTGATGCCCGCAGCCCAATACCGACCTGTGGGGCCCTTGCTGCGCATGCTGGCCCTGCATGGGCCGCGTAAAAGCTTGCTCTCAGCCATCACCTCCAAAACCAGCTTCCGGCTCAACCCGGGGGCTGTCGTTCAGAGTCTCGGCTTGTCAGGCGCGCTGGGGTCAGCGGCTCGGCGCATGCGCGTCGAGGCCGCGTCGCTGCGCGAAGTCACTGGATGGCCGGGCATGAACGCCGAGCGCGCCAGCCGCCTCATCAATGCCTTGTACCTGAGCGGCGAGCTCATTTTGTCGGGACAATCTGAGGACTCGAACCTGGGGCTGGGCAAGCGTCTGATCAACTGGGCGCGCAGCCGAACCTGAAGATACCGCTTTAGCTTAGAGTCGGCCTCCCGGATGCCGGAGTGCCGCCTTTGACCGTCGCGCTGCTCAAGCGCCGGCGAACCACTGACGCCGTCAAGCCCCCTCAAGACAACTCGCTCGGCGGCTTTCCCGTCTGACATTGATTGATTCCATGAGAATTACTTTCCACGGTCACCGTCCCGACTGTTTGCGTGCGTCTGCTGTGCATGTCCCTCAGCCGCCCACCAACCGGGCCGCGCCAGCCGTTGTGGCTGGCCAGAGTGTGCGCGAGATCAACCTGGGGTTCTTCAAAATGAAGATCCATCGACAGACCGCCTTGCAGACCTCGCTCTTGGAGACCCTGGCCAACCGGTCGGATGTGGCCGATCCACAGGCTGCGCCTGTGGGGTTGGCATCGCGCAGCAACAGCGAAGCGGCCTTCGACGTGCACTCTATGGATTCCAGCGAACCTCCATTCAACCCGCCCGATGCGCAAAACCAGGCTGCTTCGGCGCGCCAGCGATCGATGCGTTCAGGAAGCGCCTCCGTGCAAACTGAGGCAACCGCAACCGCAGTCCCGCGCACCAGGGACGAGTACGTGGCGCACTGGAACGCGTGGGCACAAGCGGGTGGTCCAGAAGGGGGGGGCCGCCCGGAGGCGGTGCGCAGGATGACGGACTGGCTCGACCGCCACCCCTCGCGGCTGGACCTCTCTCTGCTTGAACTAGACAGTCTTCCAGACCACCTTCCCGAGGGGGTCCAGAACTTGGATGTGGGGCATAACCGCCTGACCGACTTTCCACCGAATTTGCTTTCCGGACTGCGACGCCTTTGCCTTGGTGACAACCGCCTGACCCGTCTTCCGGAACCCCTGCCCGAAGGATTGGAGTCTTTGGACGCGCCGTTCAACCTACTGACCCACCTGCCCGAACGCTTCCCGAGCTCTCTGCAGACGCTGGATCTCGGGTTCAACGAACTGGTCAGCCTGCCCGAGACTTTCCCCAGCCAGATGGGCCCCAACAGCATGGTTGATCTGCTATACAACCCGCTGTCCAATCGCGCGCGAGACGGCCTGCGTACGCTGACCAGCGCACCCGATTACGCAGGCCCGCAGATACATTTCTGGATGGCGCAATCCGGCTCGGGCACGGCACCGACTCGCCCCCTGCATGAGGCCGTGGCCGCATGGCCTGGGCAGACTCGGGCCGATGCGCAAGCGACAGCGAGCCTGTGGCAAAGTTTTGCTGACGAACCTGGTGCGGCCGATTTTTCGCGGTTCCTGGACCGCTTGCGGGCTACAGTCAACTTCGACAATCCGCAGTTTCAGCGCAGCGTGAGCGACTGGCTGACGCACCTCGAAACCCACCCCACACTTCGGCAGGACACGTTCATGGTCAGCCAGGGTGCGACGACCTCTTGCGAGGACCGGGTCTCGCTGACCTTCAATGCCATGCGCCAGCTGCGCCTGTCGTCGGACGTGGCCCGTGGTGACTACGATCAACGCCTGCCCGAATTGTTGACCCTCGCCCGCGGCATGTTCCGCCTGGATCAGCTGGAAACCATTGCCCGAGAGAAGACCGCATCACTGAAGTTCGTGGACGAGATCGAGGTCTATCTGGCCTACCAAGTCAAACTGCGCGAGAGCCTGTCGCTGCCGCTGGAGACACCCGACATGCGCTACTTTGACGTGTCGTACGTGAGCGAGCAAGACCTCACGCGAGCGCAAGAGCGCGTGAACACGGCCGAGCGCGAGGGCTTCACGCATTACCTCGCCAGCGACTGGCAGCCATGGCAATCGGTCATGCGGCGGCTGAACCCTGAGGGCCATGCAAGAGCGCAGGATGAACTGATGGCGGCCATGGGGGAGGACTTCTCTGCGCGCTTGGAAGCCCGGCTGCAAGGGCTGGGCCTGGAGGCTGACCCCGACGCCCAGCGCCTCGTGGGCGCGCAGGTTCGGACCGAGATCACCCATGAAATCAATGGCCGATTGACACGCGATTTCCTTTCGCGCGAAGGCTTGCTTACGCACATCGAGCCCCGGTAAAAAGCCAGGGCAGCTGCTCGCCGCCCAACAACTTCACCTTGACTTCATGAGAAGCAATTTTCCTGGGCACCGCCCTGTATGTTTTCGTGCTGAAGGAGCGGACACCCCGCAGCCGTCCAGCAGCGCGCCAGCGCCAGCCGTTGCGGCCGATCAGAGCGTGCGCGAGGCAAGTCGGGGCCCCTCCAATCGGCCGACCGCTTTGCAGGCTTCGCTCTTGGGGGCCCTCGTCAGCCGGGCTGATCCAAGCGATGCGCAGGCCGCGCCTGTGGGGTTGGCATCGCGCAGCCCCAGCCAGGCGTCCCTGCGGGCGCACTCAAGAGATTCCAGCGAAATCTCATTGAATCTCCCCCTTGCTGATGAGCAAACCCTGGCTGGCCCTGCGCGCCAGCGAACAATGAGCTCGGGCAACGCATCTGTGCAAATTGAATCGACCGTAGCCACAGCCACGCGCACCAGGGACGACTACGTGGCGCACTGGAACGCGTGGGCACAAGCGGGCGGTTCAGAGGGTGGCGACCGCCTCGAGGCTGTGCGCAGAATGACGCACTGGCTCGACAGCGGGCAAGGGTTGGAACAATCCCGATTGCCGCTGAATCTCGCCTATCTTGACCTAACCAGCCTTCCAGACCTGCCTGAGGAATTGGGGGCCTTGGAGATGACAAACAACCGCCTGAGACGGCTTCCACCGAATCTGCCAGCCGGACTGACATACCTTAGTGCCGTCGGCAACAACCTGATCGCCCTGCCGGACACGTTACCCCAAAGACTAGAGCATTTGGACGTTGGATTCAACTTCCTGACCCGTCTGCCGGACAGTCTGCCGCGCTCTCTTCGTCACTTAGATCTCGTATCCAACGACCTGCGCAGTTTGCCCGAGTCCTTCATCACGCAGATGCATGGGTGCCGCTGCATTGATCTCGAATGGAACCCGCTCTCCAACCGCGTGTTCGACCGTCTGAGCGAGCTGGTTGACGCGCCGGATTACGCGGGCCCGCGGATATATTTTGGAATGGACGACAGCACTGCGGCCGCGGCACCGACTCGCCCCCTGCATGAGGCTGTGGCTTCATGGCTTGGGCAGCCACATTCCGGTGCGGATGTTCGAGCGACAACAAACCCGTGGCAAAGTTTTGCTGACGAGCCTGGTGCGGCCGATTTTTCGCGGTTCCTGGACCGCTTGCGGGACACCGTCAACTTCGACAACCCCCAGTTCCAGCGCAGCGTGAGGGATTGGCTGACGCACCTCGAAACCCACCCAACGCTTCGGCGGGACACGTTCATGGTCAGCCAGGGGGCTACGACCTCGTGCGAGGATCGGGTCTCGCTGACCTTCAATGCCATGCGCCAGCTGCGCCTGTCGTCGGACGTGGCCCGTGGTCATTACGATCAACGCCTGCCCGAGCTGTTGACCCTCGCCCGCGGCATGTTCCGCCTGGATCAGCTGCAAACCATTGCCCGAGAGAAGACCGAATCACTGAAGTTCGTGGACGAGATCGAGGTCTATCTGGCCTACCAAGTCAAACTGCGCGAGAGCCTGTCGCTGCCGCTGGAGACACCCGACATGCGCTACTTTGACGTGTCGTACGTCACCGAGCAAGACCTCACGCAAGCGCAGGACCGCGTGAACACGGCCGAACGTCAGGGCTTCACGCATTACCTTGCCAGCGACTGGCAGCCGTGGCAATCTGTCTTGCAGAGGCTGAACCCCGAGGGCCATGCGCGAGCGCAGGATGACCTGATCGAGGCCATGGGGGAGGACTTCTCCCAGCGCTTGGAAGCCAGGCTGCAAGGGCTGGGCCTGGAGGCTGACCCCGACGCCCAGCGTCTCGTGGGCCCGCAGGTTCAAACCGAGATCACCCGTGAGATCAATGGCCGCTTGACCCGAGACTTTCTTGAGCGTCGCGGCTTGCTAGCGCACATTGACTATTAATCAGGCCTGATGAAGTCTTGACTTCTGCATTTCCCCACAGGCCGCGTGAGGCGGCCAATGGCGCAGTACGCAGGCTACTGGATCCCCGCCTGCGCGGGAATGACGAGATGCAAAACCCTCAGCACGTCATCCCCGCGCAGGCGGGGATCCAGCATTGACGGCGGCAGGCGCCACCCCGGAGGGGGCGCGCCTCGGCTTCGCGGGTCGGGTGACCTCGCGCTGGTGACCCGACCTGCTCACCCTGACTATTCAATAGAGGCAGATTCGGGATTCAGGTACGTTTCTGCTTCGGTCATAAACTCGGCATGGTCTGCATCGATACTCTTCTTCAAATCCGACATTTCTGGGCTGGGCCCCGGCGGCTTAAAGAGGTTCATAAGCATGCTGCCTAACGGTGAGGCACAAAAAAGACTACCAATTAAACCCATGACGAATTCTCCCGAAAAAATTGACGCACGATGACATTCTGCAATCCCTTGCGGGTCGCAAAACCAAGTGATGACAGCAACTGCGTGTCGCCGGACGGAGTCAAATTTTTGATCACGCCGAAGCTGTGTGGCCCATCAACGTGACTTGGTTCGCTTTGCCCCGGCTTACAGCCCGATTTTTTGCCCAAGTTTGGCGCAATGAAGTGCCGCTACCCTTGAGCACCATCAACCGGCTCTCAGTGGTCTGCGCAGGCTGTTTTCTGTGCGCGGTTGACAGCCCAAGCCGCCATCGCTAAGGCCAAAAGGGCGCCGGGCAGCAATGCGCCACCGCCCCCGCCATCCGTGGGCCCTGCGCGCACCTCAATGCTCATGCTCGTGGTGGCTGTGCGGTTTTGGTCGTCTGTGAGCGTCAGCTGAATCAAGATTGTGCCTGCGCCCGTGGCACTCAGGAGGGCGGTGGGGGTGTTGGCCCCGGCTGAAAAGGTGGTGGCAATGCCTCCACCGTCCAACACAAGCCATTGGTATCGGGTGATGCTACGCTCATCAGGGATGATGGAATTTTCTGCACTCAATGCCATCGATTCGCCAGCCACCGCGGGGTTGGGCGAGACGCTGATGCGCGGCAGGAAATTGGTACTCGCCAGTTGGGCCGCGGCCCCGATGTCGAGCAGGCCCGCACCGCAGGTGTCTGTGGTGCAGTAACACTCGAGCTGTTGGAACTGGTTGGTCGGGTCGGCGCTGGTCGCGACGGCGGGCCGACATGCCCCAGCGCCCTCGGTTTCTGCCCCTGTGGTGGGGAAGGGTCGTGCGCTTTGTTGTAGTAAGACACGCAGGTCGTTGGGTGTGAGACGGGGGTTGACTGACAACATCAGCGCTGCCGCCCCGGCCACCAGCGGGGCCGACATGCTGGTCCCCACCGAGGGCTTGAAGCTGTCGCTGTAGGTGCCGCCCTCTGGGCCGACCACAGGGGTGGTGGAGCCCGCATTGGAGGTGGTGATGATGGGGTAACGGCAGCCAAACTGCGGGTCGCTGGAGCAGTTGCCCCCCGGTGCGCTGATGGCGACTTCGGGGCCGAGGGCGGAGTACCCGACTTTGGTGCCGGCGTGCCGAACGCTGGTCACCGCCATCACGCCCGGACATTTGGCGGGTGCACCCACGGCATGGCCCAAGTTGTTGCCTGCGGCTGCGACCACCGTGGCCCCTCGACCGGCAATGTCGGCGAAGGCGTCGCGGTAGGCAGTGTTGCAGTTGCCATCACCACTGAGGCTGATATTGATAATCTGGGCTGGAGTGGGGTTGTCGGGCACCCCCGGCACGTTCAGCCCCGCCGCCCATCGTGCCCCCGCGATCAGATCAGAGTCATACACAGCGCATTTGCCGATCACGCGCACGGGCAGCACACGCACCTGGCGGCCGATGCCCGCGATGCCGAGACTGTTGTCAGCGATGGCGCCGACCACGCCCGCCGTGGTCGTGCCGTGCCAGGTGCTGTTGCTGATGGGGGTCCCAGCACACTCCGGGATGGTGGAGAGATCGCTCGCAGTCACCCAATCGCCGGGGTCGGAGGCATCAGCGTCGCGGCCTGGTGCGTCATCAATGGACTGAACGTCATTGGAGACGAAGTCCCAGCCATCGAGCAAGTTGCCGCCTTGGCTGGCGCGCAGGAAGTCAGGGTGATCGAAGCGTACCCCCGTGTCGAGCAGGGCCACGGTAACGCCTGCGCTGCCCGTGGTGATGTCCCACGCTGCCTCGGCGTTGACGGCGGAAACGAGCTCGATCGTGGGGGGTTTCAGGTACCACTGCCCGATCAACGGTCCGCCGCTGGTGGCGGTCAAAGGAACGCTGGTGTAGAGCGGGTCGTTGGGCACCGAGGCCAAGCGCAGGAGGCCATCCACAACCGCATACGCGACACCTGGCTGGCGCATCAGCTGTTCAGCCAGTTGGCGCGAGTTCAGTCCCTGCGCGGTGACCACATGGGTGAGTGCATCGAGCTGCCGTCCACCCCGCAGCGTGATCCCGGATCGCAGGCCCAAATCGCTCATGCGTTGGACCGCGGGGGTTTGCTCCGCAAAGTTGGCGTTTCGGTACTTCACGATGACCCGCGCGGGTTCAGCGCTCAACGCCAGAGGCAGGCTCAGGCAGGCCAGGCCCAGGCATTTTGTCAGCAGACGCAGAAAGGAAAAAGGGTGTGTCTTCATGCGGTGGGCGTCAGCACAGGCCGGGTGATGGCGGCTTCTTTGATCGGCAGGTTGGCCAAGGCGGCCACGACGCCCAAGGCCACGGCAATCCACCAGACGATCTGATAGCTGCCGGTGGTGTCAAAGAGCTTGCCCCCGAGCCACACACCCAGAAAACTACCGATTTGATGGCTCAGGAACACAAAGCCCCCCAGCATCGACAGGTACCGCACGCCAAAAATATGCGCCACCACGCCGCTGGTCAGCGGCACGGTCGACAGCCACAGTGTGCCCATCACGGCGGAAAAAATGTACACACTGGTGGCTGACAGGGGGGTGGTGATGAAGGTGACGATGGCCACGGTCCGCAGCAGGTAAATGGCCGACAGCACGAAACGTTTGGGCAGCCTTTGGCCCAGCAGCCCGGCGCTGTAAGTGCCGATCACGTTGAACAGGCCGATCAGGGCCAACGCGGTGGTGGCGACCTCGGGAGAAAACTCCCGATCACGCAGGTAGCTGGGCAGGTGCACGCCAATGAACACCACTTGAAAGCCACACACAAAATAGCCCACCATCAGCCATTGGAAGCTGGGGTAGGAGAGTGCTTCAGACAGCGCTTGGCGCAGGCTTTGGACGGGTCCGCTGGCCTGCGCCGCGGTGGGCTCGCGCAGGCCCCAGGCCAAGGGGGCCATGGCCAAGGCCAGGCAACCCAGTAAAAACAGCGCGTTTTGCCAATCAACGGTGCGAATCAGCCAGTTCTCCAAGGGCACCATCAAGAACTGACCAAACGAGCCTGCCGCGGCGGTCAGTCCCATGGCCCAACTGCGCTTGTCGGCCGGCACTTGGCGCCCGATCACCCCGTAGATCACGGCATAGGTGGTGCCTGACTGGGCCATGCCCACGATCAAGCCCGCACTGCCCATGAAGGCCAGACCGGTGGTGGACAGCCCCATCAAGACCAGGCCGCCGGCATACAGCACACTGCCCACCACCAACACCCTGAAGGCGCCGAAGCGATCAGCCCACATGCCGGCCAGCGGGCCCGCCACACCCCAGGCCAGGTTTTGCACCGCCAAGGCGAAGGCAAAAGTCTCACGCGACCATTCGCGGGCCATGGTGATGGGCTGCAGCCACAGGCCAAAGCCATGCCGAATACCCATGGACAGGGTGACGATCAAGGCACCGCACAGCAGGACTTGGGTCAAGGACAGGGTGGGCGCTTTGGCAGTCTCGTGCATGGCCTCGACTGTAGAGTGATTTGGGCCTGGTATCCCGTCTCAGTGAACTTGAAAGGTTGAAGTGTTGCGGGGCTCATGGCGAAGTACCCAGGCTGCTGGATTCCCGCCTGCGCGGGAATGACGTGGGGGAGATGCCAACCCCTGCGCCCGTCATCCCCGCCGTCTCCCGTCACCCCCGCCTTCTCCCGTCATCCCCGCCGTCTCCCGTCACCCCCGCCTTCTCCCGTCATCCCCGCGAAGGCGGGGATCCAGGACGGTGCCGCAAGCGCAACAGGCTCGCGCGCACTCCATTCCTGCACGCTCCGCCGGCCAATGCGCCCCCTGTTCGCCGTTGCGAATCAACCTTTCAAATCCACTGAGACGGGGTACCAGCAGCGCGGGCTTGCCTACAATCGCCGCCCATGGCCAGCAAATCTCTTCCCAAAAACAGCAGCGACCGCTATGGCGAGTCGTCCATCCGCGTCTTGAAGGGCCTGGAGCCTGTCAAACAGCGGCCCGGGATGTACACCCGCACTGACAACCCTCTGCACATCATTCAGGAGGTGATTGACAACGCTGCCGACGAGGCGCTGGCCGGTCACGGTGAGAGGATTGATGTGATCCTGCACACCGACGGCTCGGTCAGTGTCGAAGACGATGGCCGCGGCATCCCGTTTGGGCTGCACCCGGAGGAAAAAGTCCCCGTGGTGGAGATCGTCTTCACCCGGCTGCACGCGGGTGGCAAGTTTGACAAAGGCTCCGGCGGCGCCTACAGCTTCTCGGGCGGTTTGCATGGGGTGGGCGTGAGTGTCACCAACGCGCTGTCCAAGCGCTTGCAGGTCAGCGTCTGTCGTGAGGGACAGGTGGCCGAGTTGGTCTTTGCCGGTGGCGACGTGATCGAGCCCCTGCGCAAACGCAAAATTGCCGCCGGTGAGCGCAAAACTGGCACCACCGTGCGGGCCTGGCCCGACGCCCAATACTTCGACGCGGTAGAGTTCCCCCGGGCCGAGTTGACCCATCTGCTGCGCAGCAAGGCGGTGTTGATGCCGGGCGTGAAGGTCAGCCTCACCATCGAAAAAACGGGTGAGGTGCAGCGCTGGCAGTACCAAGCGGGTTTGCGCGACTACCTCACCCAGTCACTCACGGCCGACCCCGTGATCCCCTTGTTCGAAGGGGCACGCCATGCCGATGGTGCCGAGACCGAAAACTTCGCACAGGGGGAGGGCGCCACCTGGTGCGTGGCCTTCACCGAAGACGGTGCGCCCATGCGCGAGAGCTACGTCAACCTCATCCCCACCGTGGCGGGCGGCACGCATGAGTCGGGCCTGAAAGACGGTTTGTTCGGCGCGGTCAAGGGCTTCATTGACGTCCACAGCCTGCTTCCCAAGGGCGTGAAATTGATGCCCGAAGACGTCTTTTCGCGCGCCAGTTTCGTGCTCAGTGCCAAGGTACTCGACCCCCAGTTCCAGGGTCAAATCAAGGAGCGCTTGAACAGCCGTGATGCCCTGCGCTTGGTGGCCACCTTTGTCAAACCGGCACTGGAGCTGTGGCTGAACCAGCATGTTGAGCTGGGAAAAAAACTGGCCGAGTTGGTGATTCGCCAAGCCCAAACCCGCCAGCGTGCCAGCCAAAAAGTTGAAAAACGCAAGGGCTCGGGCGTGGCCGTGCTGCCCGGCAAACTCACCGACTGCGAAAGCCGCGACCTCAACCTGAACGAAGTGTTTTTGGTCGAGGGCGACTCAGCCGGCGGCAGTGCCAAGATGGGCCGCAACAAAGAGACCCAGGCGGTGTTGCCCTTGCGCGGCAAGGTGCTCAATGCCTGGGAGGTCGAGCGCGACCGCCTGTTCGCCAACAATGAAATTCACGACATCGCAGTGGCCATTGGCGTCGACCCGCACGGCCCGGCCGACAACCCTGACCTGGCAGGCCTGCGCTACGGCAAGGTCTGTATTTTGAGTGACGCGGATGTTGACGGCTCACACATCCAGGTGTTGCTCTTGACCTTGTTCTTTCGGCACTTCCCCAAGCTGATCGAGGCGGGCCATTTGTACATTGCCAAGCCGCCCTTGTTCAGGGTGGACGCATCGGCGCGCGGCAAGAAGCCTGCGGCCAAGTTGTATGCGCTGGACGAAGGTGAGCTCGGAGCCATTCTCGACAAACTGCGCAAAGAAGGCGCCCGCGACAGCGCCTGGAGCATCAGCCGTTTCAAAGGCTTGGGTGAGATGAATGCCGAGCAGCTCTGGGACACCACGCTCAACCCCGACACACGTCGCCTGGTGCAAGTCACCTACGGCACCTTTGGCTTTGCGGCCACGGTCGACTCCTTGACCAAACTCATGGGCAAGGGCGAGGCCCAAGCCCGCCGCGACCTGATGGAGTTGCACGGCGATTCGGTTGAGGTGGATGTGTGATGCCTGCCTGTCCATCAGTGAACCCGTGCCTCGGGCTGTGGCGGGTTGTCGCGGTGGGGCTGTGGGCGTCGCTGGGCATGGGCAGTGCTCACGCCGACGTGTGGGCCTTCGTGGATGAACAAGGTCAAATTCACACCGCCACGCATCAGGTTGATGCGCGCTACCAGCGCGTGACGGGCGGGGCGGGGGCAACGCCAACGCCAGCGGTGCAGGCCTTGCCGTCCTCAGCGGGCGTGCCCGTGATGGCTGAGCCGATGACCCGCCCCTCGCTGGGCCGTCGCCGCAATGAGTCTGCCGAGGCTTGGATGGTGCGGTTGAATGCCGCGCCGGCGGTGCGTTCCTTGCAGCCTCTATTGCGTGAGGTGGCGAAGGCGTCGGGGGTTGATCCGCTCTTAATCAAGGCCGTGATTGCGGTCGAGTCCGGTTTCAATCCGCAGGCGGTGTCACCCCAAGGGGCCTTGGGCTTGATGCAAATCATGCCCGACACGGCCGACCGATTTGCCACCCCTTCCGAGAAGCAGCTGCCCGCTGCAGAACGTTTGCTCGACCCGCGGACCAACGTCGTGACTGGGGCCCGGGTGTTGGCCGATTTGGCCCGCCGCTTTGACCGCATTGATTTGATTTTGGCCGCCTGGAATGCGGGCGAGGGCGCAGTGCGCAAGCACGGCGGCTTGCCGCCGATCGATGAAACGCAGAAACATGTGCTGCAGGTGTTGGAGTTGTATTGGGCCTTGCTTCAGCAGCAAACACCGCCGGGTGCAGCGAGCACGCCGCGTTGATCCATTCACCTCATTTTTCCGCCGTCCCCCATGAGTCAAACCCCTATGAACTTTGAATCTCCCACCGACTCGGACAACCCGGACGTGGTCACCCTGGCGCACTACGCCGAACGGGCTTATCTTGAATACGCCTTGAGCGTGGTCAAGGGTCGCGCATTGCCCGACGTGTGTGATGGGCAAAAGCCGGTGCAGCGGCGCATATTGTTTGCCATGGCGCGCATGGGCTTGGCCTTCACCACCGCCAGTGGGCCCAAGGCCGTCAAAAGTGCGCGCGTGGTGGGTGATGTCTTGGGCCGTTTCCATCCCCATGGTGACCAAGCGGCCTATGACGCCTTGGTGCGCATGGCGCAAGATTTTTCGCAGCGCTATCCGCTGATCGATGGCCAGGGCAACTTCGGCTCGCGCGACGGCGACGGTGCGGCCGCCATGCGCTACACCGAAGCCCGTTTGTCACCCATCACCCGCTTGTTGATGGACGAAATTGACGAAGGCACGGTCGATTTTGTGCCCAACTACGACGGCTCGGCCGAAGAGCCGCGCCAACTGCCGGCCCGCTTGCCCTTCGTCTTGCTCAACGGGGCCAGCGGCATTGCCGTGGGCTTGGCCACCGAGATGCCGTCCCACAACCTGCGCGAAGTGGCCGCTTCGTTGGTCGCCTTGATCAAAGACCCGCAGCTCAGCGACGATGTGCTGTCCACCTTGCTCCCAGGGCCCGACTATCCTGGCGGTGGCCAAATCATCAGCAGCGACAGCGAGATCCGCGCGGCCTACACCAGCGGCCGTGGCAGCCTCAAAGTGCGTGCCCGCTGGAAGATCGAAGACCTGGCCCGCGGCCAGTGGCAACTGGTGGTGCACGAGCTGCCCCCGGGCACCAGCAGCCAAAAAGTCCTCGAAGAAATTGAGGAAATCACCAACCCCAAGGTCAAGCTGGGCAAAAAGTCCCTCAGTGCCGAGCAAAGCCAACTCAAAGCCACGGTGCTGTCGGTCCTGGACGCTGTGCGCGATGAATCCAGCAAAGATGCCCCCGTGCGGCTGGTGTTCGAGCCCAAAACGCGCAGCATTGATCAGCACGAGCTCATCACCACCCTCTTGGCCCACACCAGTCTGGAGACCAGCTCCCCCATCAACCTGACCATGGTGGGGGCTGACGGGCGGCCAACGCAAAAGAGCCTGCGCCAAATCTTCAACGAATGGATTGCCTACCGGCAGACCACGGTTCAGCGCCGCACGCGCCACCGGCTGGACAAAGTACTTGAGCGCATCCATGTGCTCGAAGGTCGGCAGTTGGTGTTGCTCAACATCGACGAGGTGATCCATCTCATTCGCACCTCCGATGAGCCCAAGGCGGCCCTCATCGAGCGCTTCAAACTCAGTGAACGGCAGGCCGACGACATTCTCGATCTCCGTTTGCGTCAGTTGGCCCGACTGGAGGGCATCAAAATTGAGCAAGAGCTCAAAGAGCTGCGTGTGGAGCAAGCCAAGCTGGAAGACATTTTGGGCAACCCCGCCAGCCTCAAGCGCACCCTGCTCAAAGAAATTGAGGCCGATGCCAAGCAATTTGGTGATGATCGCCGCACGCTCATCCAAGCCGAGAAAAAATCGGTGCTCGAGATCAAAGTGCTGGACGAGCCTGTCACGGTGGTGGTCAGCGCCAAGGGCTGGGTGCGCTCACTCAAAGGCCACGAGATTGACGCCAGCGCCTTGCAATTCAAATCCGGTGATGCCTTGTACGGCACCTTTGCGTGCCGCAGCGTCGATGCCTTGCTGGTCTTCGGCAGTAACGGTCGCGTCTACAGCACCAGCGTGGGTGCGCTGCCGGGGGGCCGGGGCGATGGCCAGCCCATCACCAGCCTCATTGAGCTCGAAAACGGCACCCAACCCGCGCACTACTTTGCGGGTGCCAGCACCGAACCTTTGCTGTTGGCCGGCACGCAAGGCTACGGCCTGCTCGCCGAAGCGGGCGACTTGCTGTCACGTCAAAAAGCCGGCAAGAGCTTTCTCAGCCTCAATCCGGACGAACATCCCTTGCCCCCCGTGCTGGCCCAAGGGACCGAGGTCGCCTGCCTGACGCTGTGTGGGCGTTTGCTCATATTCCCCCTGCACGAACTCAAGCGCCAGCCCAAGGGCGGCCGGGGCCTCAAGTTGATCGACCTCGAGGCCAAAGACGCCCTGGTCAGCCTGGCGGTCTTCACCCACGCACTGCGCGTGCTGGGCACTGGCCGCGGTGGCAAGGAAAAAGACGACTGCCTCAAAGGCGCCGCATTGGCAGGGCATGTCGGCGCCCGGGGGCGCAAGGGCAAAGCGGGCGATTTAGGCATGAAGCCCACGCGTGTGCTGGGCGGGTGAACCGCAGCCTGACATGGCGTTGCCGGGCATGCCACCTGCTCGGTCCTGATCAGCAAACGCCAGTGAGCCGTCGAGTGGTCAGGGGCGGATGCCCCCGTCCAAGCGAAAAACTTCAATCGCTGCCCCCAGAGTCTGGGTTTGCTCCTTAAGACTTTCGGTGGCGGCGCCACTTTGCTCTACCAAGGCCGCGTTTTGCCGTGTCATGTGATCGAGCTGGCCGACTTCCACACTCACCCGGCCGATGCCCTCACTTTGATCCCTGGCGGACGTGGTGATTTCCGACATGATGAGGGTCACGCGGTGAATGGATTCGACGATTTCACGCATGGTAGAGCCGGCGTCATTGACCAGTTTGGCGCCTAACTCCACCCGTTCACCCGAGGTACTGATCAATGACTTAATTTCCTTGGCAGCTTCCGCGCTGCGCTTGGCCAGGCTGCGCACCTCGCCTGCGACCACCGCAAAACCCCGACCTTGCTCGCCAGCACGGGCCGCCTCTACAGCCGCATTCAGGGCCAAGATGTTGGTTTGGAAAGCGATGCCATCGATCACGCCGATGATCTCCGAGATCTTGCGCGAGTTGGCAGAAATATCGGTCATGGTGCGAACCACCTGAGCCACCACGTCGCCCCCGCGGGCGGCAATGGTCGAGGCCGAACTCGCCAACTGGTCAGCCTGGCGGGCTGAATCTGTATTGTGGCCCACCGTGCTGGTCAGTTGGCCCATGTTGGACGCTGTCTTTTGAAGACTGGCGGCCTGTTGCTCCGTGCGGTGACTGAGATCATGGTTGCCCATGGCGATTTCCGCTGAGGCGGTCGCAATCGAATCGATGGACTGGCGAATGTTGCCCACGAGTAGCCTAAGATTAGATTGCATGACACCGATGGCGGCTAGCATGCGTCCTAACTCGTCGGTCCGGACGGTCAACACGGAGTACGAGAGATCGCCTTGGGCAATGCATTCAGCGAAGGTCGTAGCCTGGATGATCGGTCCCACCACGCTGCGGGTCAAGGCCCAGGCGAGATAGCCAGTGATTGCAATGGCAATGAAACTGCCGCTCACCAGAATAGCACTGGCATTGCGCTCAGTGTTGCGAGCCTCGGTGTAGGCAACGACATTGCTCTCTTTCTCAAGCAAGACCAATTGGGTGAGCAGGCCACGCCAAGTCGCCTCCATGGGAAACATCTTCTCAGTCAACATTGCCGTGGCACTCATGGACTCACCCTCAGCGCCAAGTTTGGCCGTTTTCACCATCAGGGTCAGCGCGTCGGTACTGATGGCTCTCACTTTTTGCATCAGCTCGATCTCTGCTGGGTTGGCACCATTGGCAACCAGCAGTTCGGAAAGTTGCGTTTCTGTCTGCTGGTAAACCACCATGCTCGATTTGAAAGCGGTGTACTGTGCGTCGACCGCCTTGACGTCTGTGAGTAAAGCGAGCGTACGGACTTGGCTGCCAAGTTCTGTGGCCTGACTGATCATCGTGTTGACATGTGCCAAATGGACGTTACTGACTTCGACGACGCGGCGCATGCCATCCGACATACCAGCCATCAATGTCAAACTAATCCCCGTGACCGAGATCAACATCGCCAAGATCACGCCAAAGTTCAACGCAAAGCGTTTTCCTAGGGACAGTTGTATCCGGACCAATTGAAGCGGCTCGCGCATCTGTGACACCTCACCCTAAGCGGCAGTTGACTCCCGCCGAGTATCGGCACCCAACAGTTCACCGTAAGGGTTTAATAGGCCGAGTTGACCATCTATTTGTGCCCACCCAAAAATCCGCTCCGGTCCAGCCTGCCGCGCCACCCGGCGCTGCTTCGGGGGCCCCGCGAAAAGATCGTGGCCACATCGTCGTCAACTGCGAGCGCCGGTGCGTCTCTTTGAGCGCACAACCCCCGCAACTTTGTTTCAAGTATCAGCCGCTAAGTGCCGACAATGACATTGAAATCACCCGGAACCATCGATTCGTGTTCAGCCTGAAAGGGTCGCCGGACGAGTTCAGAGAGATTGCCCAGCAACAGACTGCTGAGAGCGTTCTGGTGAGTTGGAGGGGTCAACTTTTTTCTTCCTGGAGCGCACTATGAGCCGATTCGCCTTTTCAGTCATTGTTTCCGCCACCCTGATGGTCTGCGCTGCACCGCTGCACGCTCAGACTGTATTGAAGTTTGGTCATACAGACCAACTCGAGGGCGGGCGCCATGCTGCCGCACAGCTGTTTGCGCGCAAGGTCGAAGAGTTGACCAAGGGCCGCTACAAGGTCCAGGTGGTTTGCTGCAGCCAGAGTGGCAACGACCCGAAGCAGATTGAACTGGTCACCAAGGGAGAACTCGACTTCACCTTG
>JANMGB010000392.1:0-6323 GCA_031374415.1 Burkholderiales bacterium | reverse complement strand
AGGTCAATCTGCGCGTCATCACTCAGCAGCTCCAGCGTGAAGCGAAAGTCGCGCGAAATGGACTCAAAGCCTTCAAAGCGATTGACCAGCAGCTCACTGGCCGGGCCGTCTTTCTTGGGGAATGACAGGCGGATGAGGCGGGCGTTTTGGCGAAGGTCTGCGAGGGGCATAATCAGTGTCTCAAGGCGTCTGAATGGGCGGCTCAGTTGATCTGGGCGCCACGAAATTCCAAGTGTTCGAAGTAGCTTCCAGAGAAGTCAACTTGTTCCCCGCGTAGTCGCTCACCGTCTATGTGGCTGCCGCGGCAGTCGAGCACATCGACACCACTCCACTGGGCGTTGTCGAAGTTGAGGTGCTCCCAGGTGCAGGCCCGGAACAAGGAGTCGGTGATGACGCTGCGAGGGAACTGACACTTCTGAAACGTGCAGTTGGTGAAGCGACAGTCGCTGATTTTGATGCCCGTGAGGTCGCAATTCTCGAAGGACGCGCCGGTGAAAATGCATCCCGTCCAGGAGGCGTCCTGAAAAGTGGTCTGGCTGAAGCTGCTGCCGGTAAAAACCGTGGTCGCAAACTGCGCCAGGTTCAGATCAAGGCCCGAATAAGAGAAGACGTCCACCTCACCCGCCAAGCCGGCAGGCGCACCACCCTGCTTGCGCCGCCACGCGTTGTGGCTTTGGATGATTTTTTGGGACTTCACAAGTCAGCCCTTGGCGGCTGCTCGCAACACGGCCTACTGCTCACCGGTACTTCCTCCACTACGACGTTATTTTTTCAGGGGCGACCGTATTATCCGGGACGAGAGCCCTTTTTCGCGAAAATTGTCACTATTGTTTCAATTTTTGGTTGGGCGCTGCGGGCGCAGCCGTGCCGCGTTCCCGGTGCTTCAATGTCAAGTCTATCCGGTAGAAGATCCCGCAGCTTTTGGGACGCACATTGAGGAACCGAACGCCCGTGATTGGGGGCGTTAGGCTGTTGCACAGCTTACTCCGCCACAACACCTGCCGATGCCAAAGCCGCGTTGCGGGCCAGTAAAGTGCGAGCCTATGATGGCAACCCTCTAAGTGGACATGAAGGATGAGCTTGCCCCTTTGCCCAGGCATCTTCAAGTATTTGAGGACTCCAAGAAGGCTCTTGAATTGGCTGGGCTGCAGTGCTTAACGCAGCAGTGGATGGGCGCAAACCACGCGTACCAGTTCCGTTGCCAGCGTGGACACATTTTTGAGCGCCAAGGGACCATTTTTAGCTATGGCGGCCCCAAGCGCTGTCAGGCCTGCGAATCGATTGAGCATATTCAGCACCTGCACGAGTTGGCTGCCGCTGAAGGCGTCAAGTGCCTAGACACCGACTGGCGGGGCGCAGCCGAGTATTACCGGTTCGAGTGTTCAAAGGGGCATGTATGGTCACGCGCCGGAACCAAAGCGCGGGAGAACATGCGATGTCCCATCTGTATGCAACGCCAGCATGCAGTCAAGCTGATGTTGCCTGACGGTTTGCTGCGCCTGCAGCAGATCGCTCAAAGCCGGGGTGGCCAGTGCCTGAGCACGTCCTACGATGGTGGGTATCTCCTGTATGAATTTCGCTGCAAAGCCCAGCATCATTGGCAGGCGACCGGGTCTGACGTGCTGCGAGGGTCGTGGTGTTTGCTGTGCTCGCACCAAGAGAAATCGGAACACTATCGTCTGCCGGATGGTCTGAAAAGACTGCACGATCTGGCACAGCAAAAAGGGGGGCAGTGCCTCGCGGGTACTTACACAGGAGGCAAGGCGAAGTACGAATTTGTCTGCGCACGTGGTCATCGCTGGCAAACCACCGGCGCGGGCATCGCGCTGGGGGCATGGTGCGTTCAATGCGCTTATGACAAAAAGCGCCTGAGCATTGATGATGCACGTGAGGCCGCATCGCGGCGTGGGGGCCAGTGCTTGTCCGAGCACTATGTTTCATCCACATGCAAGCTGGAGTGGATGTGTGAGCGCGGACATGTCTGGACGGCTACCCTCAATACCATTCGCCGAAATCATTGGTGCGCCCAGTGCGCTGTCATCGCACGGATCCATAAACCGAACTCAACGGCGTTGGCGAAGTACATGGTGGGCAAGCGAGGAAAATGAGCCGCCAGCATGAGCATTCAAAATTTTGAGCGAACCTGCGTGGAGTTCGCAGGCCCCGCCTGGTGTTCAATCGCTTGGATTGGTTTGCATCTCTTCATTGGCCTTGCGTGCAGCCGCCTGTGCAACGCTCTCACAAGGTCGCGGGTCGAACAGCTCGCGGGAGTTGGCCCTGGTGATGAACGTTGGCGGGTCTGCGCTCGGACCGACGTGATTCAAGAATGCTATGTCTTCCAACTGCACGTCTGGACGCGAGGGGCGAATAGGAAGGGCCTGGTGCAGTTCTGAGAAGTGGCTCAGGGCGCCCCATTGGGATGCGTCGCCAATCACGTACAGGCGGTGCTTGGCCCTGGTGATGGCCACGTTCAACAGGTTGGGCTTGCCTGAGGCCCAGGCACGTGCGCCCGATCCGGTTTGCCCTGGGGCCGTGCCCAGCACAAGAAAAACAATTTCGGCTTCCTTGCCCTGAAAGGTGTGCACGGTGCCGCACTCGACCTGGCCCAGCCTCGCATCCTTGATGCTCTTGATGCAGGCGTTCTTGAGTTTGCGAAACGGCGAGATCACGAACACCTTGGCCACCTTGTCTTGCTCGCCCGGCTTGGGAGCAGGTGTGAACGCCGGGGCGTGTTGAAGCTGCCGCAGGCAGTCCACGAGGACATCGAGTTCGTCTTCGATGACTGGATGAGTGGCGCGGGTGGCTCGCACATCCAGCCAGGCGCTCTCGCCAAGAACGCATGTGAACCTCGTTTGCTCCGGCTGCCCCAACTTGTTCACACAGCCATGCACCATCTGCTCGGCATAGGCAATGCGATTGGCTACGTTGAACATGGGATCGTCGCAGCGGCGGTGCGTGCGCAAAGGCATGCCGGTCCAGATCGCTTGCGCATTCTCCATGTCGACGGTGTCCTGGGTGCCTTGAAGCTTGACCCAGGAGCCGTGGCGGGTGATGCGGTCAGCCAGGGTCTGAACAGACTCCTCATTGGGAGACCACATGGGATCCACGGCATGGCGTCGACGGAATTCTTCCACCAGCACCAAGGGCACGGTGAACACTGGCTCAATCTGCAAGGGATCACCCACGAGCACGGCCCGCTGGCTTCGCCAAATGGCTCCGGCCGCAGACTGTGGGGTCGCTTGCCCTGCCTCGTCGATCAGCAGCCAACCCAGGCTGTCCTGCCCCATGCCAGCGAACAGCCGATCAAAGGAGGCGAGGGTGGTCGACACGACCGGAACGATGAAGAACAGGGCGTCCCACAACAGGGGCCGCTGTTCCAGGGGCAACTTATCCCTCAGCGACCCGGTGAGCATGCCGTTGACGGCGCGCAGGTTGCCGATGAACTTGCCCGCGTTGGCCAGCACCGTCAGTCGGTGCAGCTCCAGAGCTTGCAGGAAGATGCGGGCCCGCAACCTGTCCAGCGCAGGGCTGACCGCGATGGATGCGCGATGGCGTTGATCGGGTGACAGTTGCCAGAAGCGGGCATCGGGGAAGTGCCGGGCGCCCATGTCGTAGCCAGATTGCAGGGCCCGTTGGTGGCCTTGCAACTCGCGTTCGGTGCCTTGCAGCGTCAAGACTTGGGTGCGGTGCAGCTCGAGCTGCTGTTCAAGCTGAACTGCTGCCCTGGCGCCGTCCTGTGCCAGCTGTGCCAGCGCTTCGGTGCCCTGCGCCAAGGACCGAATCGGCTCGGCCAGGTTGGCGCGCAGGGTCACCATGTGCGGCGTGTCATGCCCAAACAAGGCGCACAGCCTGTCCCACAGATTGGGACGGTTCTGCGAGCGTGCCTGCTCAAGCGTGGCCCGACGGGAGTCGACCAGGGCGTGCTGGATGGCCTTGCTTTCACGCAGATGTGTGACTTGGTGGTTGATTTGGTTGATCACTTCAGCCTGAGCCTGCACGGTGTCGTGCTGTGCCTTGACCCGTTGCTGGCACGCATCGATTCGCTGTGCAGCTTTTTCTGCCTGGAGCAGAACGCCACGGCAGGCTTCAAATTCGGCCTGCAGCGCCAGGAAGGTCTTCTTGGCCGCGTGCCATTCGCCCTGATAGCGGGTGTAGTCGTTGCTGGCAGCTTCCAGAAGTTGTTTGATTGACGGTGGCAGCGGATCGGCCACTGCGGGTGACCCTTGCTCGGCGCTCAGGTCGTCTCGCTGTTCGGTGGGTGCGGACGGCGTGTCGGTCTTGGCCTGACGCACTTCGTCCCGGAAAAATGCCCGAGCGAAGGTTCGACGGTTTCCAGCATTGCCCAATGCGGCGGCCACGAGGCCCCAGCATTCGATGGGCTGCTTGTCATCACTGACCACCTTCTGGGCCGCGAAGACCTCCTGGATCACCTCAGTAAAGTAGTTTGCCGTGGCGAACTCGCTGTGGACCTTTTTGCGTGCCGGCAACTCTTGCGTGATGTTCTTGACCGCGTTGTTGTTGGTGCTGGCCACCACAATGGCCGAACCACCGACCACTTTGGCTTTGAGCGGAAAGAAGTTTTTGCCCGCCACACTCACGCTGTCCTCAAACAACTCAATGGGGCGGCTGAGGGCAGCGAGTTTGCGCGCTCGCTCGGTGACGACTTCGGCAATCACATCGCAAAGCAAGGTGGTCTTGCCCGTGCCCGGTGGGCCGTTGATGCCCAGGGTGCCACCATCGCGTCCCAAGCCGTTGAGAACCTGGGCCACCGCGGCTTGCTGTGCCAACACCAAGGGGTTGTCCGGCGAAGCTGGCCAACGTGCGCTGGGCAGGCGGGCCACGCTGACCAAATCACCCATGGTCTGGTGGTGGCTCAGGACGTCGATGCGTTGCTCTGGGGCAATGGGCGGGCCAAGAAAGGCGCTCAAAGCTTTACCAAAGGGCTTGTTCTTGCCCGCTTGGGTGATCAAGCGGTTGAGGTCATCCAGGTAAAACGAATTCAGGTAGTCGATGGCGGCGTTCATGCTGTCTTCAAGAAAGCGTCGCTTGACCCGTGACACCCTGATCACCAACCGCCAGTCCAGGCTTGGCGCATCTGCCCCTGGCCCCAGCAGCTTGCACACGGTGCGCAACTCCTCATTCAGATCGCTCCAGGTCAAGGGGCCTGGGGCCTGCTCGGTGGGCTGGGGGTTCTGCGGGTCAGCAGCCACAGGTTGCAGGCGGTGGCGTCGCTGTGCGAACTCTTGCGCAGCCCGGGCCAGTCGAGCGTTGACGTTCTCCAGGGAGTCTGAGTGCCGCAAGGCATCGATGCCGTGGGCAAAGCTGGCGGGCAGGTAGCTGTCGGGCTTAGGCTGGCCACTCTCGTTGGCGACGAAGGCGGCAAGCCAGCCGTTACCGCTGGCACGTTGGCGCTCGCGTTCACTGAGGTCTTTGTCGGGGAACACCGATTGCAGCATCAAGCGGGAGAGGTCTTCCGTGTCGGCCACCCCCATGTAGACGACATGCACATACCCATGCGCAGGTGTGGGCTGAAACTGTGGATGTTGCCAGGGCAGGGTGTCGCCTCGCCTGAGCGTGACGATCTTGACCTGGTCGCTGCTGTCCTTGGCCGAAGGGGCGCTCGGGATGTTGAAGACTTCCAGATCGCGCCAAAAGCGCAGCACAGAAAGCGGGGCGGTAGCCGATGCGTTCAACGAAGACCTTGTCGGGGACTATCAGTGGGTGGTCTGCGCGCTGTGCGGCCAGACCGAGACCTTGGGAATGGTACAGCGCTTCGGTCTCATGCCGTGATATCAGGATACTCCTTGAACTCTGGCTGGCTCGACCCCGATTTGGCCTTGTGCACGGGTGTGGGCGCAGTCAGGTTCTTGGGCCAAGGCGTATCTCTCAAGCAGTCCGAGGTACTCGAACAGTGATCGCACCTCCCTCAGGTCCACGCCTTGGCGCAGGAAGAAATCGATTTCTTCAGAGGGGAACTGGAACTTGATTCGACGGGGCGTTTCATCCATTGTTTGACTGCAGGGCACCAGGAGCGGTGATCTTGCCCCATCCCGCCCACGATCCTCCCTTCAAATTTCAGCGCTGATCGCCCCATTTTTCGAGCAAGACGAGCAGGGCAAAAAAATGGCAGTCCGAGTGCCCGTTGGCCCTCGGACTGCCTGTTCCCCTCGGCAGGGGCTGCACTGCCGTCAAACTTTGACGCCAGATGCAGCCCACTGTCAAGCGTGGACGCTACTTGGCCTCAGCCAACTCCTTCCACTGCGTGGCGTTGAGATCTATGAGCCGACCACCGAGCGCCTCGAATTCCGTGGCGCGGTCGTAGT
>JANMGB010000389.1:0-2304 GCA_031374415.1 Burkholderiales bacterium | reverse complement strand
GCTCGATCACCAACATCAAGCAGCGCCTCGAGGCGCACCGCGCGGCGATTGTCGCGGCTGCGCGCCACAGTCGGCGCGGCGACGCGCTGCCGAGCCAGCTGGCGCTGCGCCACGCGCTCCGCGACCGGCCGCGCATCGGCGGCGCCGCCAAGCGCAAGATCGGCGCAGCGCCGGAGCACGCGCGATTCGTCGCCGATCTGTACGCGCTCGAGCCGCGTCTGTACCTGAGCGGCGCTTCGGCGTGCGCGTCGCTCCGTCGACCATGTGCCGCTTTCTGCGCGCCGACGCCTGCCGGCTCACCCGCCAGCGCGTGCAGAAGCAGCTGCCGGCGCAGGCGCTGTCCGAGAAGAACACACTGCTGCGCCGGCAGTTTGTCGCCAACTGGTTCCGCGGCGCCGACCACGCCAAGATCGGCACCAACGACGAGCAGTCGGACCAGCTCCAGAACTGGCGCTTGCAGCAGAACGGGCACCGCGGCGTCGCCAGCGTCGACCAGCTGTTCTGGATCGACGAAACGGGCTGCAACCGGCACACGCTGCTGCGACGCCACGGCCGCGCGCGTCGTGGTCAAGGCGGCGTGCGCTGCGCCGGCCTGTTCGACGGCCAGAAGGGCCGCAATCACTCGGTCATCATCGCCGTTGGCCGCAGCGGCGGCGTCATCGCGCGTCAGGTGCTCGTCGGCAACGACAAGCGGCGCGGCACGAGGCGCGACGACTTCTGCAAGTTCTTGACCGAGCGCGTCGGCCCAGCAATGCTGCAGAGTGCCGCTGCTGCCGGCGTGCCGCACAGCGCACCGCTTCTTCTGATGATGGACAATGCCTCAATTCACAAAGGCGTCGAGGTGTCGGCAGCACTGAAACAAGTGTCGCCGCGCCTCGGCGTCGCCTACCAGCCGCCATACATGCCAACGGTGAATCCGGTCGAGCTCGTCAACAACCAGCTCAAGGCGGCGCTGAAACGGCTTGCAATGAGCGACACTGTGACGCGGCTGCTGTCGTCGTTGGAGATGGACCCTCTGGGCGACCCGCACGACCTCTCGCAACAGCGACAGCGACAGCGGCAACGGCAGCTTCGACGCTCTGTCGCTGACCGAGCAGATCGAGTGCGTGCTCGATCGCCACGTCTCGCCGCAGAACGTCGCTGCGTGCGTTGCTCACTGTGGCTGGCGGTGAGCTCTGAGCAAAAGTCGAGGTAAACGCCAGATCGGACGTTGTTCAACGACATACATATGGTCAACCAAAGAGCACCAAAGTCAAACGTTTGTTTGAGAAAATGTTTGCGACGCTTGTGTTTCGTGACTCGTGGTCGGCAATGCAGCTGCTTCGTGCAGTTCCGCACGCTGCAATCTTTGATTATCTCATGCTCATGCTGACTACATCGTTCAATCGCGCTCAAACGCACGCAACGAATGAAAAAGTTGAGAGAGGGCGCCAACTTGTTTTGCGTTCAGGCTGACGAGTTGCGGGTGTCGTGCAGCTTGGCGACCGGCGCAAAGGTGCCGCCGCGCACCAGAATGATCTCGCCGGTGCGGCGCATCGTCGTCAGCGTGCCGGGCGCAAACGACGTCCAGAACTGGTCGGTGAAGGCGTCGTGCTCGTGCGCCAGAGACGACCTCGTAGACGATGTCGGTCGGCAGCGCAAAGTTGGGCTGCAGAATGTCGAGGCCGAGTGCGTGCGCAAGCAGAGCAGCGCCAGCGCCAGCGCGTTGTTGACACGGTCGAACGCGATGCCGGTGCACGACGTCGCGTCGTGGTTCCACAGGAACGACGAGTCGCTGCAGTCGATGGTTGAACGAGTAGACGGCGATCTGGCCGTCGGCGCCGCTTGCAGCCGTCGCTAGTGCCGTCGAGAAACTGCGCGCCCATGACGGCGGTCGGAAACGGCGCCGAGACGTTGATGAAGCACATGTTTGACGCCGATGTCGAAGCCGAGGTCGTCGTCGCTCGACGAGCCGAGCGTGCGCACCCGTTGTCGCCGACGAACGAGAGCGCCGCCTCGCCGCCGACGCGCTGGTTCGTGATCGTGAGCTGCGCGACGCCGTCGATGATGCGCGCCAGCGACGCGTTCTGGCCGGCCGCGGTCGGCGCCAGCGTCAGCACGAGCGGGCACGCGCGGCCCGACGTTCCTCGCCGCCAGCACGCGCAGCGCCAGCGGCGGAGTCGGCGTTAAGCGGCCGCGGAAGTTGATCGTCAGATTGTTGCCGGCCACGTGTCGGTCGCGTCGGCCGGCCGCGGATCGATGAACCCAAACGTCTCGATGCTGACAGGTGGTTGGTTGCGTCCGATTCCGATCAGCAGCACGGCG
>JANMGB010000390.1:0-18598 GCA_031374415.1 Burkholderiales bacterium | reverse complement strand
CTCATAATCACGGGGTCGGGGGTTCGAGTCCCCCCCTCGCCACCAATTCAAATCAATGGCTTAGGTGCTTTTGGCGGCTGTGACTACAGACCCGTTTACCCACTCGGTTTACAACTTCGTTCCGGCTCTGTGCTTTTCCAGTTTGGCAATGGCCGATTCGCCCAAGGCATTCACCCGGCCCAGATAGTGCTTGGACAGGATCGTCTCGACCGTTTTAAGGTCATGCCCGGTGATCGTGGCAATCTCAGGGACGGTGCATCCCGCCAGTGCCAGCCGCGTGACAGCCGTGCCGCGCAGATCGTGGAAAGTGCGGCCGTCAATCCCAGACGCCTCTTTGGCCTTGGTGAAGCTGGCGCGAAAGCCGTCGCTGGTCCATGACTGCTTGCGGCTGGTCGCGCAGATCGTCACCGCAACCCGCTTGGTCGCATCGAGGACAGCCTTCAGTTCGGCAGTGACCGGGATGCGGACATGGCGTCCGCCCTTGGCTTGCCGCAGTTGGATTGCCGCGCCGTCATAGCCGCCCCAAGTGAGGCGCAGGATGTCACCCTCGCGCTGCCCGGTGTGTAGGGCCAGCAGGAACGGCAGGCGCACCTGTGGGCTTGCCTTGGCCAACAGCGCGGCCACTTCATCATCCGTCCAGACGCTTTCCGCCCGACTGCCGCTGTAAAGCCTGCCCGGTCTTTCAAGCGGGTTTACCGCTATCCGCCCACGGTCCTTCGACCATGACATAATGCGGGCCAACACGGTCAGGCACAAATCGGCCTCGCGCTTGCCCTTCATCGCGTCCCGCCAGTCGAGCATCGCGCCGCGTGTCCGGGGGTCCGGTAGGGCGCGGATCGGCAGGTCCCCAAACTCCGCCTCAATCTTGCGGATGCGCCGCACATAGCCCTCGCGGGTTTCTGCGGCCAGATCGGTGAAGGCAGGGCTGCGCTGATAGGCCGTGATCAACTCCTGTAGCGTCCCGGCGTGATGGGTGGGCTTGTCGCGGTCAGCGGTCAGGCGCTGCCATTCGGCGATGAATTCCGGCGTGTCCGGTGCGGCCTCGATCCGTGGCCCGCCGCGCCATGCGTAGAAGTGCAGACTGACACCGCCCCCGGCAAGGCGGCGGGCAACCCTATGAACGCCTTTGAGCATGACCCTCACGCTTTGCCTTCCATGTGCCAAACACATCCTCTGCTGGCGCCTCTGTCGCCTCAGATAGCACGATTCCCCCATCTGGGGAAATTTCGCAGCGCGTCACCGCCATGCCCGCCGCTTTAGCCCCTTTGATCGCGCGGGTCAGTTCGGCTTGGGTGAAGGTTGCGCGGCGGGTCATAATGCGGATTCCATTGCGGCAACCTCGGCTATTCTCTCTGCTATCCAGTCCACGCAATTCACCGCCCAACTGTTGCCCAATGCCTTGTACCTCGGTCCATCGGGGCACTTGTCGGCGGGCTTACCCCTGTACGGAATTCGCGTGAAGCCGCGGGGAAATCCCTGCAACGCCTCGCATTCCTCTGGCGTCAATCGGCGCACGGCCCAAGGTTGGGCGACATAGCTACGGCTTGATCCACCATCTGCGGCGCGGATGTTTGCCGTGTCGTGCGCGCCTTCGGGCATGGCGCCGCCTTCACGGCCTCTCAGGTCGAAGGCGACGGCGGGCGCATTGCCACCACCGCCCCCATGCGCTTTGAGTGTCCCGGTTATGCCGTGATCTGCATGGAAGTTGGCGCCAGATGCGTTGTGCTGAAAACTGATCGGCACCAGCGGCGTACCGCGCCCCGTGCCATCCTCGCTCGCGTCAAATCCGCCGGCGCGTAGGGAGTGGGCGACGGCCAGGAGCGGAGCGCCATCGCCATCGCCATCGGAAGATGGTCCCTTTGCGTCCCGCGCCTTCAAGGCTGGACTTGCCGCCGGGCCAAATGCCGCCCCGGCGATCTGGTTGCGGATCGGCCCATCCTTGGCCCGTGCGTCCAGTGTCGGGTTTACGTCTGCGAAGCCACCGCCAGAAGGGCCGAACTCAATACCGCGGGCAATTCCTTGCCCCGCTTGTCTGCGCGGCGCAGGATGCCCTGACAGGCTTTCGCGGTCAAAAAGAACCGCTGCGGCACGGCGCCAGTCTCCAAGATATCCGACAACGAACACACGGCGTCTGCGCTGGGGGACAGCATGGGGGAAGCGGCGTGTTCGGACGTGTTGAGCGTCAAGCACTCGGTAGGCGTACCCATACCCGAGTTTCCCCAAGAGGCTGAGGAAGGAACCGAAATCCCGTCCTACGTCACTGGAAAGAACGCCGGGGACGTTCTCCCAAACCAGCCACTTGGGCCGATACCGCGCTGCAATAGCGCCAAAGGTGAGCATGAGGTTTCCCCGAGGGTCAGCCAAGCCTTGTCGCAGGCCCGCAACCGAGAAGGATTGGCATGGGGTTCCGCCGCAGAGAACATCGACAGTTGCATTCGGCCACTCCTGAAACTTGGTCATGTCGCCCCAGTTCTGGACATCGGGGTAATGGTGCTTTAGAACCGCGCACGGGAACGTCTCAATTTCAGAGAAGGCCAAGGGCTGCCAGCCGAGCGGATGGAAGGCTTGGGTTGCAGCCTCAATCCCAGAGCAGACGGACAGGTAGTTCATTCCATCGCCGCCTGATCTGCCGCGCGCTTGGCCTCGGCTTCGGCGGATGCGAGTTGGTCGGGGGTGGGGTCGGTGATCGGCGGCAAGCCGAACGGATCGTCGGCAATGGCGGCGTCTGCGTCCGCGATGATCTTCTTCAGGTCATCGGTGACAGTCAGGCCAGCAGCGCGACCTGCCTTGCCATCGGGCGAATTCCACCATTGCACAAAGGCGTCTTTGCCGCGACGGGCTGCGACCTTGGCAAGGGCGGGGTAGTCGATGGCAGGCGCAACCGGATCAGCCGCTTTAGCCACCAGCTTCTTGATCGTGACCGGGCGGCGAACTTGCTTCGACTCCGCCGTGATGGTGCGCAAGTCGTTCTCGATATGGCTCAATGCCCGAATGCGAATGCCGCCAACCTCAAGCCCGCCCCACTTCACCTTGGGGTCAAGGTAAAGCTGCACAGACCGGCCCGGATAGACTGACGTATCAGCGCCCCACGCCTCCATCAAAATGCGGCCAGTCGTCTTGCACGGGCGCCAGACTTTCGGGCTGCCCTGGAAGCTGATCGACACCGGCTGTTCGGTGCCAGGCATGATTTTGACGCCCGTGATCGTGATGGTCATGTCGCCAGAAAGCAGGTCCAAGGCGTTTATTTGATCACTCTTGGGGGCCAAAGCGGCTGCGAAATCGTTCATTTAGTACAACTCCTGAATTTGGCGGCGTTCAGTTGGGAAAAGGCGGGCCTCACTTGCGACGGCCCCGCGATAGGCATCCATCACCACGGTAACCTTGGCCTCAAATGCGGCGGCGGCTTCGAGGATGGCGGACTGGACAGCATCGTCCGGGTAGACGCGGATCACGACCATCGGCAGCCCGCCCGAGTAGCTGATGAAGTCCAGCCATGACCGTTCACTGACCAGCAGCCCGGTTTGGCATTGCAGCATGTAGTCAACCGGGATCGTGCCAGCGGCCACGCATTCGGCGATGGTTTGGATCTGGAACTTTTGCAGGCGGCTCTTGCACTCGATCAGCCCGTCATTGCCCACCAGCCCATCCGGCGAATAACCGATGGTGAAACCCCACCGCGAATTGGTGATGAAGCCCATCGTGGTGACCGGCGCGCAGTTCTTTTCATAGATCAGACGCGCATCTACTTCGTCGGTCATGCCACGCAGCATGTCGTCGCTGATGTAGTGAGGCTCGACGTAGCCAGACAGCCTTTGCGCGGCCAGCTCGTAGACGTGGGCGCGGGTGTCATCGTTCGCCGCGACCTTCATCGTCGGGGTCAGGATTTTCTTCATCTCGCTGGCAGTCAGCAGGCCACACCGGGCGGCAAGCCATTCTTCGCTGCCCTGATCGAGGTCAGCGTGGTAGCGGATTTGGGGCAATGCGCCGTCCATCACAGCACCGCCAAAAGCGCGGTCAGCAACCCGCCAACCCAACCCGCCGTCACCAGCAACACGCGCTCAGCCGTCCTGATCGCCACGTCCAGCGGGGCCGGTTCGCAGCGATACCGCAGACGCGGCGGCGGTTCGGTCCAGTCAGCGCCATGGGCAACCATCGTCAGGTCCAGAGGCTCCACATCGCCAACCATGTCGGCGGCGATGCGGCGGATTTCTGCGCTGGTCTTGGCGTCGGTCATCGCGTTGCGGGCGGCAGTATGGCCTGGGGCGTTCGCCTCGGTCGTGTTCATGCGGGTATTCATGCTGCGACCTTCTGCTTTTTGCCGATCAGCTTTTCAGCATCCGCCTGGAATGCCTCAAACTCGGGCAGGGGCATCAGGTCGTCTGTGTCGTCCTGTGGGTCGCGGCGGCGTCCGCTGATCACATCGGGCCGGTGGTCGCGGACTTCCTCAATGAAGCCGATCAGGGCGTCATAGCCGGGTACAGACGCGGCGTTGAATGCGGCTGCCATCGCCTCGGCGACTGGCTTGGGCATCAGCAGCGACAAGGTGCCAGCGCTGCACAGGAATGTCAGGGAGGCATTGGTGCCAAGGTCGCAGATGAATGGCGAACGCAGGTTATCAATGATGTGGTAACTCATAGCCGTGCCTCCTTTGCGGCGTCATAGCCGCGTTGCGCTTCGTGGTCGGGTTCGCCCCATTCCTCGCATTCGGTTTCCCACCGCAGGACCGTGGCAAGCCCCAACGCCCAAACGGCAAAGGTCCGGTCCATCGGCATTTCGTCGGCTTCGCGGATCACGCCCAAGAGCGTCACAACGTCCGCGTCGTACCCGCCGATCTGGAAATATGCGGTGTATCCGATGCCACGGTCGTGAACGTCAGAGACGGTATCAGCGAGGGCGACAAAGGCGGGGTCTGGGTGGGTGGTAAAGGCGGCGTGGGCGGTCATGATGGCACCTCGGCCATGCGCTTCATGTCCGCCAAAGCTTGATCGTTGCCGCAATAGAAGTCGGGTAGGCGTTCCGTTTGGAACCGCACCGGATCGCTGGCAAGGTAGATGAATGCGGCGGCGGCGGGCGTCCCGATCTTGCTTTCCAGCGCTGCCCCGGCATCCCCGGCAAGCGTCACAACCCACCCTGCGCGGCATTGCGATGTGCCGCAAGAATGACGGCCCGTGGCAAAAATGGACATATCCAGCATTCCGGGGCGCGCGGCTGCCTCATAGACTGCTTTGTGAATGTCATGGATAACAGGGGCACCGCTCAGGTCGGCCCCGCTCAGGTCGGCCCCGCTCAGGTCGGCACCGCTCAGGTCGGCCCCGCGCAGGTCGGCACCGCTCAGGTCGGCCCCGATCAGGTTGGCATTGCGCAGGTTGGCACCGATCAGGTCGGCACCGCTCAGGTTGGCACCGCTCAGGTCGGCACCGCTCAGGTTGGCACCGCTGGCAAAAGCTGCCCTAACGGCAAGGCCGATCTTGACGCCAAACGCCAATGATGCGTCCACATCCAGCGTGAAAAGTACGCGGCCAGACCAGCGGCGTTTTAGTTCGATTTGCTCTGTAGTGGGTGTCTCGGTCATCTGGTTTTGCTCCTAACCATCCATTGACCCATCCCCGCGAGGATGGGCTGAAAAGAGGGTCAGGCGGCGGACTTCGCGCCAACGATAATGGCGGGAAACATCCGCTCACACGTTTCAACAGCGCGGTTGAATGCGGCGTCCAGATCACGGCAGACGCGATCTTTCAGGAAGCCTTCCTGAAACCGCCCAACGCAGGCAGCGTAGTGATTGCCGAATGGCTGATCGATGCGGGCGCAGTAAGTGGCGATGTGGTCCATGTCGTTCTCCCAAGCCGTCGCGTTGTGCAGGCGGTGTGAGGGGGAAGTTCGCACAAAGCGAACCTTAGTGCAAGAGGATAGTTCGCACAAAGCGAATAATTTTCAGGGCAACATGCGAATCATGTACGGCAATGGGCAAAGAAAAACCCCGCACGATGGCGGGGCCTTGGTTGGGCCGGATTGGTGGGGTGGCGGTTAGGGGGCGATGCCCAGCAAACCCTGTATCTGGTCTTGGAAAGAAATAAGAGCGCCCATAATTGCGAAGCCTGTCAGCAACGCCGCAACGATGAACCCTTTCGACGGCAAGTGTGCGACCCTCTCGGCCAGCGTGGCGATGCCCACCTCAACGCTGCGCAGCCGGCTGTCAATTCCGTCCATCCGACCTTCAAGGCGATCCATGCGGCCATCCATCTGACCCATGCGCCAGTCGAGGTGATCAACCTTGCCTTCAAGGCGCGTCAGTCTTTCCATGTCGCCGCCGCCTCCATCGCTCCCCCCAAACATAGGCTCTTTGGTAGGAGTTTGCAAATCAGGTCGCAGTTGGTAGATGGTGCCGCTTGCCGGTGGCGGAAGGCTACTCTTTGTCATTGCCAGCCTCTCCCCAGATCAGCCTGCGGGCCTTGCTCATGGAAATGTTCAGCCCTTGCCCTTCCGAGTCGAGTTCGGCGTCCACCGCCGCATCACGATTGGCCCGCATCACCCCGATCACAGTGGCCTTTTGGGTCGCTATCATCAGGTTGAACGAGTGCTGGATGCTGTTGTGCAGGTTGGCGCAAATGTCGCGCAGCTCGGCCACTTGCGCCTCAAGTGCAGCGATCCGGTCGTTGTCTGCCGGAGGTGGGGTGTCGGGGCTGACCATCGCCGATCACATCAGGAAGTCAAAGTTGGCATTGGCCTGAACGTCTGCGAGGGTCAGCCCGTCCAGAATGATGGTCAGTTGGGAACCCGCAACCACCTGGACCCCTTCCGCCGTCTGCGTCAGCTTCAGGGACGAAGGGTTGATGTCATCGTCAAACTGGATGCGGTCCTGCATCACATTGAAGTCGGTGATGTGATCGGTGTTGCCGTAGTTGTCAAAAAAGAAGGTGTCAGCCTTCGCACCTCCGGTCAGAATGTCCCGCCCGCCGTCGCCCGCAAGAAAATCCTTTCCCTTTCCGCCAATCAAGGTGTCGGCCTGATAGCCGCCCATCAGGGAGTCGTCGCCCAACCCGCCCTTCATCACCGACTTGTCGTTGTCATTCCCGATTAGGTTGTCAGAAAATCGGGTGCCAACGATTACAGGATCGCCAGAGGCAAACCCGGAAATGGCGCGGTCCATGAGGGCCTCGATCTCGGTGTCATCGTAGGCGCCAACATCAGTTCGAAGCCCTTTGACCCGGATCACTTCGACATCGCCAGCGAAGAACCGGATCGTGGATTCATCTGCGGTTCGTGAGATTTCTTGGACCACGCGGCCAATCCCAAGGGCGTTGAAGTCGGTTGTGGTGTATGTATTCGTGATCACGTCAGCGCTCACCACTTTGGTGAACTTCTGGAAGTAGTCATAGCCGAAATTCAGGTTCTGCATCGCGACGCCATACCCGATGGCGTTCAAGAATGTCACGGTCACAGGCATGTCTATTCCCCTTGTTAAATCTTCACCCCGGCCCAAACGACCTTGCCAACAGGGGTAACATCTTCGGCCAAGATATCCACCGCGGGATGTGCGGGGTTGTCAGAAATCACCTTGATGTGCCCCTTGATGGATGACCGGCCTATCCGCTTCACAAGCAAGGCTGCCCCGCCATCGATCTTGATCACGAAAAGCCCCTCGAACGACAGGTCGGTTTTTGACGTGTCGATCATCACCAGATCGTCATCCTTTAAGGTGTTCTGCATCGAGTCGCCCTTGACCCCGATGATTTGCAGGTTCTTCGGGTGCGACTTGGTGACGTGGCGCAGGTAGCCAGCAGGGAAGGCGAGGCGGTCAACCACTTCCTCATATCCCACCAGCGCACCCGGCCCGGCACTTGCCTGGACGTTGTAGACCGGAACTAGGGCCTCGCCATCTTGTGAGGGCATAGCCAGAGCAGAACCAGTGTCGATCATGTCGGAAGGATCAACACCAAACGCATCAGCAATGCGCGTGATCATCGGCGCAGAAGGGTGCTTCTTGCCAGATTCCATTTCCGACACATGCGACTTACTGGCCCCGATCTTCGTGGCCAAGTCCTCTTGGGTCATCCCAAACTTTTGACGCAGTTCTTTCAGGCGGTATTTCATAGCGAACCTTTTTGCACGGCCTTCTGGCAAATCCTAATCGCTTAAAGCGAACTTTACGCTTGCAACTTTGTTCGCTTTATGCGAACCATGCCGCATGACACATCTTGCAGAACACCTTGCCGTATCAGGCACCAAGCAATCCGCCATCGCGGCAGCGGTTGGCGTTTCACGAAGCTTCATGAGCGAGTTGGTGGCCGGGAAGAAACGGCCCAGCCGCTCTGTGGCAAATGCAATAGAGCGCTTCACCCAAGGGGCTGTGACTGCTGCTTCTTGGGATGATCTGGAGGGCGCGGCATGAACAACCTGACCACCATTCAGGCGGAAAGCCTGCCCTCGCTGATTGACCGCGCAAGCCGCGCCTTGGCATCGGCTCGGTCCAGTGGAGAGGTTCTTGAGGCACGCGACTTGGCCCATGTGGCTTATGACGCCGCGAAGTCTGCGGGTCGCATGGCGCGCGCCAAGAAGGCGCATGATGATGTGATCGGCGCGGTTTACCGGGCGCAGGCCGACGCGCTGATGATCGAAGCCCGCGCCAAGATGCGGCTGGCCGATGAATATGACGCCGCGCAAGATCGGGGTGAAATCGCGAAGGTAGGGCAACCGAGTATCGTTGCAACCCCCAACGATACTTCCCCAATTACCGCCGCAGACCTTGGCATTCGCCGCGATGAAATCCATGAGGCGCGCAAGCTTCGGGACGCGGAACGCGAGCAACCCGGCCTTATCCAGCAGGCGTTGCAGGCAATGGTTGCGCCCAAGCCTACGGTTGACAATCCCAACCCGCGTCCAGTTGAGCCGACACGCGCCGCATTGCAGCGCAGCGTTGTAGCCGCCATCGCCGACGCCAAGCAACCCGAAAACCGCCGCAACCCGGACTATCGCCCGAACCCGGACAACGACGCTGTTTTGGCATTCACAGACCATTGCCTGCAACTCGCAGCCGCCGTGCCGGATCGACTTGCCAACTGGAATCATCGGGACACGACGCGGGCGCGGATGATCAGCGCCGCGCGTCGCGCCCAACCGGTTCTGGAGCGGTTTCTCAAACTGATTGGAGATGAACATGCTTAAGACCAAGCTGCACGACTTCTACACGATGATTGAACGTGCCTTTGAGGTGCATGGCGGGAATGTTCCCGTCTTGACGCGACAAGTGATCGACGCCGCATTCCCGGATTCTGTGGAAGCCGCAGAGCGCGAAGGCTGCGACGCGATGCTTTACGAAGGCGTCAAGACGGCTGTGTCCAAATATATCCGGTCGCGGTCTGTGATGGAAGAACAGGGCACCTTTGCTGATGTCTGCGAGAAGTTCCGCGACTACATCGCGGAGTTGAAATCCACATCCTACACCGTCCCGTCTATGGGAGAGGTTGTCGCCGTTGATCGGCTGGTTGCCTTTCCGCACCTGCTTGATGAAGCGCGCAAGTTCATGCGGCAAAAGGGCAACGAGTGTCTGGCCGAAGCCAAGCGCCTTGATGACCTGTATGATGCGGTGACTGGCGAGGCCTCCTGAAATGTCATCCGTCATGGTGGCCCGCGCGCTTTCTGTTTCATCGTCGCCTCCTATGTTGCACCCAAGCGGTAGCGCGGATGCATCGGTGCTGTCATGCGGGACATTGGGCGGGGGAACCCCCGTCGATCTGCACCGCTACCGGACCGTTTTTCCTGACAGGTGGCAAAGCCTGCTGAAGCACCATTTCAACAGCGATCTGCGGCGGGTCATGTTCTTTTTCGACGTGTCAGAACGCTGCGCCCGCGACTGGATCGCTGGCCGCACTGGCCCGAACGGACCCGCTGCCATCATCGCCGCATCGCGCATACCGGGGGCCGTCGAATACCTGATGGCGGCATGAACCCCACCCCATACCGCCCCACCTGAACGCGGGCGGCACCTCGGCCCCGGTCGTGATCCTCCCACATGACCGGGGCCATCAACCCCAACAAAGGAGCAACCCGTGTTTGGACATATGGAATTTCGCCAACCCGTTCACGTCCCCCGCGAAAGCTGGGCGGGGCGGATCACTGATCATCTGGACCTACTGCCGGAGCCAGTGACGCTGCGCGATTTGGCGCTGTTGGAGCAAGCCGCACAGGGCCGTGCCGCGATGGCATACAATGACCGGGTGCGAGTGCTGGAATTGCTGGCCGGGGCGCGGAATGAGTTTCACAAGGTCGTCATCGAGGGCCAGGCCGAACTATTGCTGCAGGTCCGGGCGAGGGTGACGGTATGAATGTGGATGCAATCATTCAATGCTCACGAGCAGGCAATCCAAAACTTTGCCTACCAAGTGTCGATGAAATTCTATCATCGGTATCCTACGATCCTGAAACTGGTCTGTTTACAAGACTGTCGTCCGGTCACGAGATTAGACTGACCAACACCACCGGATACATCCAAATTAGGATCGGTGGGCGACATGGCAAGGCGTACGTCGCCCACCGCTTGGCGTGGAAGGTGATGACCGGAAATGACCCGCAGAATGAAATAGACCATCGCAATGGCATCCGTGACGATAACCGATGGTGCAATCTGCGGCCTGCAACCCGGTCTCAGAACAGCATGAACCGCACTGCTGGAAGGGGTCGGGATGTCAAGGGTCTGTGCTTTTCAAGGGGGCGCTGGATCGTTATGGGCTGCGCCAATGGGAAGATAGTTCGGGTTGGCAGCCACAAATCCAAAGAGATGGCGGCGGCATTGTACGATGAGTATGCCAAAGCGCACCACGGTGAGTTTGCCAAGTTGAATCTGGGGGTATTGTGAATGCCCCTCATGAACACATCTGCATCGTCTGTGGATCGCCCGCGCCGTTTGGCTACGGCTATCCGGGCGTTCGTTCATGCCTTCCGCCAGGCAAGCGAGGATACGCTTGGACTTGCGATGTTCACAAGCCGGAGGGCGAGGCCAGACGCGCTGCCGCAATCAGCGCAGGTGGACGCGCTGTCGAGCCTGAGCGTGATCTACCGCCGCAAGTACGAGTTGCAGATCGAGCGCGAGCTGCTGATCGCAGACCGGAAGGCGGCGGTAAAGGCGCACCGCAGCCTGACCTCTTTGGATGAACGGTTGCGGGCGGTCACGGCGGAATTGTTGAGGATTGGGTGATCATGAAAACAATCCTCGCCCTTGACCTTGGCACCACCACCGGCTGGGCCGTTCGTGACGCAAAGGGGCAGATCACCAGTCACACCGCCAGCTTCAAGCCAGGGCGGTTCGAGGGCGGCGGGATGCGCTATCTGCGCTTCACCCGCTGGCTGGATGATCTGGCCGGATTGGCTGGGCCCTTCGCGCTGATCGACTTCGAGGAGGTGCGCAACCACGCGGGCACCGACGCCGCCCATATCTACGGCGGGCTGATGGCCACCTTGGCCGCGTGGTGCGAGCTGCGGGGCGTCCCTTATCGGGGCGTCCCTGTCGGCACGATCAAGAAACACGCCACCGGCAAAGGCAATGCCAGCAAGACAGACATGATAGCGGCAATGCGGGCGCGGGGGTTCAGCCCAACCGACGACAACGAGGCCGATGCGCTCGCGCTGCTGCACTGGTCGATGGACCCAGAAGCGGGGGGCAAGTAATGCCAGCCCCCAAGCAGATCCCGGCAGCCGCATTCAGCGCCGCATGGTGCGACCACTCGCTCACCATCGAAGCCATCGCCAAGGCGTTCGGCATGGCGCGGGAAACTGCATACCGGGCAGCAAGGACGATGGGCCTGCCGCCACGCCCACGGGGCAGGCCGGTCATCTCAAGCCGCGCGCTCCTGGCCGAAATGTGGGCGGCGGGCGTGACGGTCGCAGAAATTGCGGCTGAGTTGGGCATCAGCGTCAATGCGGTTGACTATGGCGTCAACGCGTTGGGCCTGCCCAAGCGCAAACAGGGCAATCGCATTGGCATCACCCGGCACGAATTCAAGCTGCGGCGGTTCATGGCGCACATGGCCCAAACAGCCGCCCGCGAACAAGCCGCCATGATCAATGCGGAAATGGCCGATGGGGTCGAGGGCGGCGGCAAGCTGGTCGGACAACTGAAAGCGAGGGGTGCCACATGGGAATGCCGGTGAAGCATATCGACAAGGACCGCTTCATGGTCCTGTGGAACGCAGGCGACAGCCATAAGGCGATGGCAGCCGCGTTCGGCGTGTCGGACAACACCATTGAACGCAGAGCGCGTGAATGGGGTCTGCCGCCGCGATTCAGGCAGCGCAAGGGTATCCAGCGCAACCAGCCAGCACCGCTAGTCCAGGATGCGCCCGAGCCAACCCAGCACGTCGCCGCCGTGCGTATGCCGTCGAGCGCGATCGAGGGCCGGACCGACTGGCCGCAGATCAGTGCAGCCATCGACAAGGCGCGGGGCAGCACTGTGGCGCTGGGCCAAGTCGCGGCACGGTTCCGGCTGCCATACAGCGTGGTGAAGGGGCTGGCGCAGAGGGTGGCGGCATGAATGATATGACGCCGCAGGCGGACAGAAACGAGGTCGACCAACTCCTCCACTGGATGCCCATCATCATCATGCGTGCGCGCGGCATTAACGACTGGACAAGGCAGTTTTGCGTCAGCGTGGCTGGTCGAATGAAGCGCGGGCCAGTGAACCCATCGGCCAAGCAGATCGGCGTCATGCGCAAGATCGTGGACGAGTTCCAGGCGGCGAACATGCGCGGTGATGACTTGGTGGAGGGGCAGACCAAGTGACCCAATTGACAACCGCCACATTCAGAGGCAGTTTACCTGTGCAGGTCCGAAATCGGCCTGCCGGGATTGGAAGCCCGTCTGAATGTTGGCGCACCATGCGCCGGGGTTGTTCCCGGCGTTCCCTATGGTCACGCGCGGTGGGAGGGCTAACGCCCTGCCGTCATGCGCCTGCGTTCAGCGGTCTTCCAACCCGCCGTTGCGTGGCCACCCGGTTGGAAGCGGGTCGCCACGTTCACCTTGAACGCAGGAGACCGCACATGTGCGACCAATCACCGATTCCCACCCCATCCACAGACAGCCCCATCATGGCGATCTATCGCCAGTGGCGCGCAGCCTATGCCGCCCTGCACGACATGCAGGACGATGACGAGGCCAACGACCGGCCCCACACCTACCAGAGTGGCGATTGCAAGCGCCTAGAGGCTGCGATGATGGCGTTGCCCTGTCGCGATGCCAAAGACCTCGCAGCCAAGCTGATGGCCAAGTCCCACTATGGCGATTTCTGCCTCGATAGCAGGTCGGCGAAAGCGATCTTTGCCGAGTCCTTCATTTTGGCGGAGGGCGCGGCATGAAACACTGGTCGGACGAAACAAATTGGGTTCCACTAAAACTGGCCGTGATGGCGCTTAAAACAAAGGTTGAGCGCGCCTATTACGAAAGCCGGGATGCGGATGCAGGCCAAGCCCATGATGATCTGGTGGCGGCGGAATGGCGGCTGCGCCAAGCGGAAAGGCGGGCCGCCAAGTGAGTGATCTCCCATCAATGCCATATTATGTGGACGACTTTGAGGCTGACACCCCACACCTCGGGCTAGAGGAAGATGGTGCCTACAACAGGCTTTTGCGGCTTTGCTGGCGCTCACCGGAATGCTGTATCCCAGACGACCCTGCGTGGATTCAGCGCCGCATGAGGGTGGACTTGGACACCTACAACAGGATCGTAGCACCGCTACTGGACGAGTTCTTTACACGCGACAAAGGCAAGGTCTGGCAAAAGCGTCAGAGGCAAGAATATGCCTACGTCATGGCTATGGTTTCGAAGAGAAAAGAGGCTGGCGCAAAGGGTGGATATACTAAGGCATTGAGAAGGAAGGAAATTGATCCTAGCAACACTACGGTTTTGCCAGTAGCAAACGGCTACCAAAACGCTAGCAATGGCCTAGCATCCACATCCACATCCACATCCATAGAAGAAAAAAGAGAAACTTTCGTTTCTCCAAAAAAGAAAAATTCTCGGCTTTCGCCAGATTGGCAGTTGCCTCCCGATTGGGCGGATTGGGCGATGGAACAGGGCCTGTCAAACCCTGCCGCATCTGCGGATAGATTCCGCGATCACTACCTCGGCTTGTCGGACCGAGATGGCGTCAAGGCAGACTGGCTCCCTGTCTGGCGGGAATGGGTCCGCAAGGCTCTGGAAATTCAGGCAGCCCGCTCAAAACCAACCACCCCAGACCCGAGCGACCCTCGCAATGACCCAAGACATGGCGATGAAAAACTTGGGAGCATGGGGTTCATGCTGAAATACAGCGAGCGCAAATCGCAATGGGTCCGAATTAAGGAATGGAAACCGTGAATTATGGCAACGGCATGGGATATTCTGAAAAAGCACGGGATCACCGTCAAATCGCCATCCGGCAATCAGCGCACCACCTGCCCGGAATGCAGCGAGCAAAGGCGAAACAAGCGCGACCCGTGCCTGTCGGTGACGTTCAAACCGGACGGGGTGCAATGGCTGTGCTGGCATTGTGGGTGGAAGGGGGGCGAGTTCTATGACGACCGACGTGATGACATGGCTGGAAAAAACGCGGGGCCTGCGGGCCGAGCTGCTTTGGGACATGGGCGTCAAGCCGGTGGATCATCCGCATCTCGGGGTGGCAATCGCTTTCGGGTACACACGCCACGGCAAGCACTACGCTGACAAGTTTCGCGGGGCCAACAAGAAGTTCATTTCGACCACTGGCGTCACTCGTGGCGTCTACTGCGAGGATAATCTTGGGCTGAGGCCAGATCAGCCTATAGTCATCACAGAGGGCGAAATCGACTGCCTCAGTGTGATACAAGCCGGGTACGAGCGCACCATCAGCGTCCCGGATGGATGGACGGCCAACGGCGGCAAGACTGACGCCCTGATTGCGGTTGAGGACAGGCTGCGCCAAAGCCCCTACGTGGTGGTGGCAGGCGACAACGATGAAGCTGGGGCATCCATGCCGCGCGCCGTCGCCAACCTGCTCAAGGGCCATGACGTGCGCTGCGTCACGTGGCCTGAGGGGTGCAAGGACGCCAATGACGTGCTTGTCAAGTTTGGTGAGGGCGCGCTGGCCAAGTGCATCGTCGAGGCAAAGCGCATTGACCCACCGGGCGGACTGATCACTGGATTTTCGGATCTTCCGCCCCTGTCAGAGCGCCGCGTGTTGCGCATTAAGGCAAACCCGTTTGACCTCCGTGTGGCGATGGAGGTGGGAGCCTTGTCGGTTTGGACCGGCATCCCAGGCCACGGAAAATCAACCTTCCTCACATGGGCCGCAGAACGGATCACTATGGAGGAAGGTATCCGTTGCGGCATGATGGCATTCGAAACCCATGCCCACAAACTGCGCGACCAGTTGTCCATGATCAGGACCGGGAGGCTTTTCCGGGATCTTGAAGGACCGGCGCGGGAAAGGCTCTTGGCTGATCTCGATAAGCGGTTTCGGGTTGTCCATGTGGTCATGGCCGACGATGTACAGCAACACCTGAAATGGTTGGAGGATCAGGTTTACACGCTGGCAGTCCGCGACCAGTGCAAACTGATCATTGTTGACCCGTGGAACGAGTTGGAGCATTTGCCGGAACCCGGCGAGAATATGACCAACTACATCAACTTTGCCACCAAGTTCCTGCGGCAGATGGCAGAGCGGCTTGAGGTGCATATCGCCTTGGTGGCCCACCCTAAGAAGATGAACCAAGACGGCAAGCCTCGCCCGCCAAACGGCTACGACATCGCGGACAGCGCGGCATTCTTCAACAAGCCAAGCCTTGGTGTGACGATCCACAAAAACAGCCTAACCCGAGAAGATGGCAGCATCGAAAACTGGGTCGAGTTGCACACGTGGAAGGTGCGCGACACGCTGCTCTACAACATCGAAACAGGCAGCAGCAAGGTCACATTCAACCCGGCCCGCATGACTTACGAGGCCCGTGCTTGATCCGAACACCCCCCAATCCCACACAAGGAGCCGCACCAAATGACCGAATATCGCCCCATCGCTATCCCCGGAATGTCGGACCCTATCGGCATCGCTGACCAGCCCAGCCCGATGCTGCAATGGGTCGAGATTGCCGCGATGGTGATCGACGACCAGTACCAGCGCCCGATCAATCATGGCGGTTGGCGCACCGTCAAAAGCATCGCGGCCAACTTCCGGTGGTCGTGCTTCACGCCGGTTCTGCTGGCACCCATCGAGGGCGGCAAGTTCGCGGTGATCGACGGCCAGCACCGGGTTCATGCGGCGCTGCTGTGTGGCATCAAGTCGGTGCCCGCGATGGTGGTGCCGATTGCCGCGACTGAGCAGGCGATGGCATTCGTGCAGGTCAACACCGCCCGCACTGCCATGTCGGCGTTCAATCTGTTCAAGGCCGGTCTGGCAGCGGGCGAGGAATGGGCGATCAAGGCCGACAAGGCCGTCGCGGACGCTGGCTGCAAGCTGATGCGATTCCACCCATCATCGAAGAACAAGAAGGCGGGCGAGGTGTATTGCGTTGGCCTGATCCGCGGTCTGGTCACCAAGGGACATGACCGCGCCGTCACCGTCACGCTGTCTGCGATCCGCGCCATCGACGCGGGTGGGCCTATGGCGGTGGCGCTGTATTCGGAGTTTCTGCTGAAGCCTCTGATGACCGCCGTGGCCGACTTCGCCGAGATGGACGCGGACCAGCTCGTGGCCGTCTTGCTGCGACATCGCCCATTCAACGTGGTGGACGCGGCGCACCGGCTGGCTGAGGTCGAGCATCGCCCAAGGGGCACTGCGGCGCGGGATGCGTTCAGGACGCTGATTGGCAGCCATCTGCGGGCGGTGGCAGCGTGATGCACGGGACAGTCAACCCATCGGACTGGCAGAACCTCGTCACCATCCGGCCCGGCCCCGTGCTGCATGTCTGGCGGAATGGGTCGGAGTTCTGCGCCGTGCCTCTGACGCACCGTGCCGCGCTGAACATCATCGGCAGTCTGACGGCGGCAATGCAGGTGTCTGACGCGCCGGAAGTGCGGGCGGTGCAGGGATGACACGCCATAGGAACGCCCTACAGCGCGAAGTCGGGGCCGCGCCACACATCAGCCTAGCCGCGACTGCTTGCCCGTCTGGCGGGCTTCCTATGGAGTGCAGCCCATGCGCGTTATCTGGGAACTAACCGTCACCCTCGCATGGCTTGCTGTGCAGGGCGCTGCGTTCGGTGCGGGCTTTGCGGCGGCGGGGAGGATGTTCGCATGACCAGACACCGCAAGCGCGGCAAGGCCAAGGGCAGCGCGGTGGCACCCAAGAGCGCGGTCAGTCTGGCGGCAGCACCAACCTCGTGGGACATGGGCGCCACGGGGCCAGCCAACCGCGCGGGCATGGTCATCGAGGACCGGGGCGAGATCAACGCGGCCACCGGCAAGCGCGAGAACCCGAACAACGTGCAGGGGGTGCGCCGGATCGACAACATCGAGGTCTGGCACAACTGCTTCATCGGCGGCAGGCACAACCGGGCTTGGATCACCACCGAGCAGTACAACGCGGCCATTGCCTACCGGGATGCGTTCGAGGCCACCTTGCGCGCCCCAGGCACAGACTATGCCCGCCCCATCGTGGACAGCAGCCCCAAGCCTGACCATGCCGTCACAATCCAGATGGACCGGATTGCCGCATACGAGCGCGCCGCCCGGTCCATTGCGCCGCAAGACAGGCCCATCCTGTGGCATTGCGTGATCATGGGCGGTGTTCCCTCCACTCTGCGGACCAACGGGCAGACGATCTACGCAGGCGAGGGGTTTGAGGCGGGGTACATCGCGCTGCGGGCGGCGTTGGATAGGCTGGCGCGTGGTAGGGAGAAAAGTACAAATGGCAGCCGTTAAGCTTGCTGACCACATCGGCCTGATCTACGTGGTAGCCCCGGATGAGGGGGGGCCCTGCAAGATTGGATTCACAGCGAACCTGCAAAAGCGAATGACGGGGATACAGACTGGATGCTGGATACCTCTCAGGCCGTTCGGTGTGCGGGTCGCTGTGATGATGGAGGGCGGCACCAAGTATTCAACGATGGCAATGGGTGTGGCGAAAGCCGGGCAGAAGATCGAGCGGGCTTGTCATGCTCTACTGCGCGAGATGGGATTGGGGCTGGTTGGGGAGTGGTTTGATCTGTCTGTGAAGGATGCTCTGGCCGTCATTGATAAGGTTGCGCGGATGAGCGGGGCAAGAACCATCACGATGGAACAAGTGATGAGTGTCGATATTGACGCCGGGTTGGACCCGGACGCCAAGAGGGCGCAAGCGCATTTCGCGCGAATGATGGGGTGCGTGACGGCCTACATTCAACACATGCACGGAGACAGTGAAATCGTCAGGTGGCTTGACAGTAAAACGTAATTGTGCAATCCAAGCATTGTCGCAAGAGCTATGGCTCTTGGTCGCAGAGGCGTGGGGGAAACTCCGCGCCTTTCGCATTTCCGCCGCGTCTCCAACCGGCCACCCCCGCACCGGTCATAACTGCGCAGCGCAAGTCAACCCGGATCGGCGGCATTCATAGGGCCGGGATGTGCAGAGGCGGGGAAACGAGGCAGCCATGATCGACGGAAAGGACCCGGAAACCGGACG
>JANMGB010000327.1:0-4307 GCA_031374415.1 Burkholderiales bacterium | reverse complement strand
GGTGCGCAGTTGGGGGCTGCGCGCCATGTCGGTCAATAGGTGGCGTACGCCTTGACGGAAAGGCTCACGCGTGGCCGGCCTGACATGGTTGGTGGTTGTGGCCAGGCGGTTGAGAAAGTCGGTGAACGCCTGCGCGCCGTCTTCGTTGGCAAAGGTCCGCCAGGGTTGTCGTTGAGCCTGGGCTTCAGGAGCCGGGTTCAGCCATGCCGCAACGGCATCCTCCAGGGGGGTTGTAGCCTGGTCTGGGCGTACACCGGGCTCGTTGATCTGCGCGATGGCCACTGCACGGCCATCTGCCTGGCGCGTGGCCCTGCCGCCGGCCCGGTGTGCCGGATGGGGTTGAGGTGGGTTGGTGCCGTCGATCATGTCAACATGAACACGCGGCCCGTTGCATTGAGCAGTCTGCTGCGAAATCCGTTGGCGAACCTGATCCGGGTTTGCCAGGTGTCCCAAGGAAATTTGCACCTCGGCTTCCTGTCTCAGCCTCATCGTCCAATTGGGCAGGGCATCAAGATGCAAGGGGTTGGCGCTCAAATTCAAGCGGTAGGTGCTGTCCGGCAGGGGTTGCGACACATCATTGATTTGATTGTGCGAAAAATTGGCTTGCCGAAAAAGTGGTCCGGGGATGACAGGCAAGGCCGTCAAATGACATCCGCTGGCATGGAGTTCTTGCAGGAGTTCAGGCATCCTGGGGAGTGCTCTGAGTGGATTCTGGCTGACTTTGAGGGTCTCAAGGTGACTTCCATCGGGGAAGGGCTCCAGTCGCTGAAGACCGCAATTCTGCGCACTGAGAGTCTTTAAGGACGGCGTCAGCCTTGGCAAAGTACGCAGTCGAGTATTCCCGTCGACGGACAAGACCCCCAGTGTTTCAGGTAAGTGCGGCAGCTGCTCAAGCCCACAGTCATGGGCATACAAGGCATACAGTTCGGGGGGCAGCGAAGCGAACCCCGTGAGACCTGGATTGCCGTGAATCCGCAGGGAACCGGTCCTAGGCACGGGCGGAAGTGTGCCATCCAGGTTCAGGTTCGACAAGTCGAGTCCGCTGCCCGGCCATTGAAAGTTTCTGGCCCGCTGGACAGCGACCCTGCGTTGTTCTCGTTGCTCGTTTGACACTTGGGGATCCGTGGCCCAGGTTTCCCATTGCCGGATCAGTGTGGGGTCATCCCGTCGCTCCTGTGGCGGGCTGAAAATGACGAATGTCCCAGTGCCTGCGTTGGCTCGGCGCCCAATGTCTTGGCGAACGGCGTCGGGCAGGTGCCACACGGAAACTCGCACCTCAGCCCGATGGGTTCGCCAATCGTCAAGGCTGCCCTCCATGCGCCCCAAACGCTGTCGCAGCTGCAGCATCCAATCGGGCACGTCCGTGATGGGGTTGCCCGTCAGATCCAGGCGCCGGGTATCGCTGGGCGTCGGCTGTGATAAATCAGCGATCTGGTTGTAGGAAAAGTCCATCTCCCTAAGACGCTCTGGTGTGTGGGGTAGCGCGGTCAAGTGACAGTGGCTTGCATTGACGGAGTACAGCGTTGGGCTCAGGAAGATCCCTGTCAGGCCTGCGTTGCCTGAAACGTTGAGATATTTGACGTGCCCTGGGCTGGGTGGAAGCTCACCTTCCAGATTCATGCCCGACAAACTGAGAAAAGGGCTTGGTCGCGGTCCCACCAACGCATCCCCGGTCAGCCAAGGAAAAGTGTTGCCCAGGCGCTCGTTCCGACACGAAGCGACGACCTTGCGGACAGCGACTTTGCGATAGTCTCGTTGCTGATTCGACACGCTAGGATCGTTTGCCCAGGTTCGCCATTGCTGGATGAGGGCTTTATTTCTTTGGGCCGGTGTGAGTGGTCGGATGACAGCCTCGGGGGCCTGGTGTCGTCCAGTGCGAATGGAGAGCACACGGCTTCGGACCCCTGCCGCTTGGGTGCGCCGCGCCTGAGCGTCCGCTTGTTGCTGGGCTTCGGTGGGCTCTTGCGGGGCAGCACCTGGGCGGGCACCCGGTGCACTTCCCCTCGCCTCGGGCGCGCGCTGCTCAGAGGCTGTCCTCCTTTGTGGGGGGGCGGTACGTGGGGTGAATGTCGTGTCAATCATGTGGTTGAAGCCGAGAATAAGTGGGGCATGGCAGCCGGATGTTTCATCTGCCTTGCGCTTTCAAGATCCGGACCGATTTGTGCTCCGCTTCCTACAATCATCTTGGTGACCGGCTCTCGCCGACCCACGTGGGTGTTGTTTACCGCACAGACCGCGGCCACGCCATCTCCTATCTTCGCGCCAGCCATCCAGGGCTTCCTGATCTTACGGTCGGAAAGTCGGGATGCATTCAAACCGTTTCCGGATCGCTGCGAAGCGATTGGGAGTCGCCCTCATGGCGCAGTGACAACAGGAGCTCTACATGACTTGGACACCCAAGGCCTATTTTGTCGGCGGCGGCATCGGATCGCTGGCTGGCGCTGCGTTCCTGATTCGCGACGGTGGCGTGCCGGGCGATCACATCACGGTACTGGATCGCGGATCAGTCATGGGCGGAAGCCTGGACGGTGAGGGCGATGCCGTGCGTGGCTACTCGATGCGAGGGGGTCGCATGCTGACGACCGACAACTACGAATGTACGTGGGGTCTCTTCAAGTCAATCCCGTCGTTGACGCAGGCGGGTCGCAGCGTCTTCGACGAGACCCTGGAGTTCAACGAGAAGTATGCCTCCCACGCTAGGGCGCGCTTGGTCGACAGCCGCCGCGCCAAGGTGCCGGTGACGTCGATGGGCTTTTCGATGCATGACCGGATGGAGCTGTTCAAGCTCGCCAATGCCGAGGAGGCCTCGCTCGGTACCAGTTGCATCACCGACCATTTGTCGCCAGCGTTCTTTCAAACCGAGTTCTGGTACATCTGGGTCACGACCTTTGCCTTCCAGCCTTGGCACAGCGCGGTCGAGTTCAGGCGCTACCTGCATCGCTTCATGCTGGAGTTCTCTCGCATTGAGACCCTGGCCGGCGTCAAGCGCACGGTGCTGAACCAGTACGACTCGCTGGTCGTGCCACTGCAGCGCTGGCTCGAATCCCAGGGCGTGCGCCTGGTCATGGGCTGCACGGTGACTGACCTTGCCCACAAGACCGAGGAAGGTTTGTTCGTGGTGAATGGCCTGCATTGCACTCGGAATGGGCAACCGGAGACCATGATCGTTGAGAACGGTGACTTGGTCTTCGTTCAGAACGGCTCGATGACCGACGCCTCCAGCCTCGGTTCAATGACCACAGCGCCCGCACACCAAAAAAAGGCGCAAAGCCATAGCTGGGGTTTGTGGGAGAAGCTCGCCGAGGGCCGGCCGTCGTTCGGCAAACCATCGGCGTTCAATAGCTGTATCGCGCAGTCGGACTGGTTGTCGTTCACCGTCACGTTGAAGGATCCGGGCTTCTTCGACCAGATGCAGCGCTTCAGCGGCAACGAGGCGGGAACCGGAGGGCTGGTCACGTTCAAGGACTCGAACTGGTTGATGTCGATTGTGCTGCCGCATCAGCCCCATTTCGCCAACCAACCCGCCGACGTGCAAGTGTTCTGGGGCTATGGGCTGTTCCCAGACCGAACTGGTGATTTTGTGCCCAAGGCGATGAGCGATTGCACGGGCGCGGAGGTGCTTGCAGAGCTCTGCGGCCATTTGCGCTTTGACCTTGACACCGTGGCCCAAGCCAATTGCATTCCCTGCCGCATGCCCTTTATTACCAGCATGTTCATGCCGCGCGCGCCGGGTGATCGCCCGCTGCCTGTGCCTCCTGACACGAAGAACTTCGCCTTCATCAGCCAGTTCGTAGAGATCCCCCAGGATACTGTCTTCACGGTGGAGTTTTCAGTGCGAGCCGCACAGATGGCGGTGTACCAGCTGCTGGGGATCACGAAGGAGATTCCGCCGGTGACACCGCACGACAAGTCCTTGCACGCGCGGTTCGATGCGCTGGTCAAGGCGCTGAAGTAGCGCTCACCGCAAACCAATAAGAGGGCTGACCCGGGTAAAAAGCGCGATCAGCGAGTGGCCGATTTAGGCCTGTTCGGCGCAGTCCTTAACTTTACTGACGCGATTTGCGGTGTCGCAAATGCGCGCAATACCGAATGGCATTGCCGCGCTTGGGCCTTGTGGCTCACACCCACAGGGGATTCTCTGCCCGACGACGACTTTCCGAACAGGCGCTAGTGTAGTGTTGCACGCTTGATGGAACAAATAAAAACGATGCGTTTGGGGTCAGGGCAAGGCGCAAACCACAGCGATACCTGTAGGTATCGCGAGGATTTGCAACGCCGCCATGGCCCCAAAGGCGCGTTTTTATGTT
>JANMGB010000227.1:0-49118 GCA_031374415.1 Burkholderiales bacterium | reverse complement strand
TTCCTTGACCTCCTTGACTACGTGGCAACACCTTCCCCAACCTCTCCCACTGCTCGTCATCCAACGCGTGGCGTTCTTCGGTCATCTGCCTCAAAAGGCCGCCATTCTCCCCGACTTCTTTTCCGAACAGCCCCTAGTTCTCACGCTGTTTTTAACATTAAGCTACATATCGTTTTTGTGACGAAATATCGGCGCAAAACACTCTTTCCCGAGGTGCTGGAATACCTCAAGAAAGCATTCGCTGATTGCCTTGCCGCCTGGAGCTGCAAGCTGGTCGAATTTGGCGGGGAGCCTGATCACGTCCATTTGCTGATCGACATCCATCCGGCCCTTGATATCTCCGTGCTGATCAACAACCTGAAAACTGCCAGCGCGAGGCGCACCAGAAACCGCTTTGCCGAACACCTTGCCAAGTTCTACAGCAAACCCTTGTTCTGGCATCGGGCGTACTTCGTTGGCAGTGTCGGCGGCGCAACTTTGGAGACGGTGAGGGCCTACGTCGACGCGCAGGGGACCGAAGAACACGCCCGCAAGACCGCCGCCAAAGCAAAATCCAACACCAACCCGCCCGCTTGACCCACTCCTGACCGGTCGGCTTCGCCTAGTACCCCGTCTGAGTGAATTTGAAAGGTTGAATTGTTGCGGGGCCGATGGCGAGGTACACAGGCTGCTGGATTCCCGCCTGCGCGGGAATGACGTGGGGAGATGCCAACCCCTGCGCCCGTCATCCCCGCCTCCTCCCGTCATCCCCGCCTTCTCCCGTCATCCCCGCGCAGGCGGGGATCCAGGAGGGTGCCTGAGGCGCAACAGGCCCGAGCGCACCGCATTCCTGCAAGCTCAGCTTGCCAATGCGCCCCCTGTTCGCCTTGGCGAAATCAACCTTTCAAATCCACTGAGACGGGGTACCAGTACCCCGTCTCAGCGACAAAGCAATACGCTGGCCCCCGTGGTCTGACGGCTCTCAAGATCCCGATGCGCCTGTGCCGCCTCGGCCAAGGGGTAGCTACGCCCTGTGCTGACTTTGACCAACCCCGAGGTCACCATGCCAAACAAGTCGTCGGCCATGGCCTGTGTGGCCTCGCGCGTCGTGATGTGGGTGAACAAAGTCGGGCGGGTCACATACAACGAGCCCTTGGCCGACAAGCTGGACAGGGCAATCGGTGGCACAGGGCCTGAAGCATTGCCGTAGCTGACCATCAAGCCCAAGGGGCGCAAACAGTCGAGCGAGGCATCCCAGGTATCGCGACCGATCGAGTCGTACACCACTTTGACCATCTGGCCATCGGTGATCTCCTTGACCCGTTGAACAAAGTTCTCACGCCGGTAGTTGATCGCATGGGCGGCCCCATGGGCCAAAGCCAGCGCACATTTTTCATCAGAACCCGCTGTCGCAATCAACTGCAAACCCATGGCACGGGCCCATTGGCAGGCGATCAAACCCACGCCACCCGCTGCCGCGTGAAACAAGACAGCGTCACCCGGCTGCAGGCCCCCTTGAGGCTGGGTTTTGCGCAACAAGTATTGAACCGTCAAGCCTTTCAGCATCAGGCCGGCGGCCTGCTCAAAATCAATGCTGTCGGGCAGGGTGACCACGCACTTGGCAGGCATCACTCGCGCCGTGGCGTAGCTGCCAGGCGGCTGACAGGCATAGGCGACCCGGTCACCCACCGCCAGATGCACATGCTCACCGGCCAACGCAGGCCCGACAGCCTCGACCACGCCCGAGCCCTCCATGCCCAACACAAAAGGCAGGGGCAAAGGGTACAAACCCGTGCGGTGATAGACGTCGAGAAAATTCACCCCCGAGGCGTGCTGTCGAATCAACACCTCCCCGGCCTGAGGCTCGGGCACGGCGTGCTGCGCCACGCGCATCACCTCCGGGCCACCGACATGATCGACTTGAATGACCGTGGCTTGCATGTGGAAGTTCTCCGAGGTTGAATGGGGTCTAATTGCAGGCCTGGAATCATGCCGCAAAAACTGAACGCCAACTGATGAGCACACCCTGGACCCTGCGATTGGTGCTCATGTTGACACTGCCACCCTTGCTGTGGGCGGGCAATTCAGTGATCGGCCGCATTCTGGTCGCCCAGTACCCCCCTTTGGCCTTGAATGCCCTGCGGTGGTGGTTGGCCTGCGCGTTGTTGCTGCCACTGGGCTGGCGCGTGTGGCGCCAGCGACAGGCGCTGCGTGAGCGCTGGGTGTACTTTTGCACCTTGGGCTTACTGGGTGTGGGCAGCTACAACGCCCTGCAATATGCCGCCTTGCAGACCTCCACCGCACTCAACGTGACCTTGATTGCCGCCAGCATGCCCGTGTGGATGCTGCTGCTGGGAGCCTTGTTCTACCGTGTTCGGCCACGCGCCATGGAGCTGCTGGGCGCTGCGCTGTCGATCTGGGGGGTGGCTGTGGTGATCTCACGTGGGCAATGGGCCGTGTTGCGCAACGTGACGTTCTCGGCGGGAGACCTGCTGATGTTGTTGGCCGTGACTGTGTGGGCCTTTTACAGCTGGATGCTGGTACGCCCGCCGGCCCATATGCAAGGCGCTCAAAGACCTGGTTGGAACTGGGCTGAAATGTTGTTGCCGCAGGTCATGTTCGGCATGCTTTGGGCCAGCCTGGCCGCCGGCATCGAGACCACCTACTGGCACCCACCCACAGTGCAGGGCGCCGGGCTGAGCAACGTGACTGTCGTGTTGTGCCTGGTTTATGTGGCTGTGGGGCCCTCTATTTTGGCCTTTCGCTTCTGGGGCTTGGGAGTGAGCATCGTGGGGCCGGCCAATGCGGCATTTTTTGCCAACCTCACACCGGTTTTCACTGCCGTGTTGTCTGCGAGCATGCTGGGCGAAACACCCCAAACCTATCACGCGGTGGCGTTCGGGCTGATCGGTGCGGGCATTGCGGTGTCAGCCTGGCATCGACGCACCCCCGGCACCCCGGCGGATAACGCCGATTGAGCGTGGCCTTCACGCGACGACCTCCACCACCTCGCCCTGCCCGGTGATGAATGCACAGCGCACCCGCTCACCCGGTTGCAACTGCGCCACTGCGTGAGCGTACGCCAGCAACTGCTCGCGGTAGGCAGGCAGCGTTTGGGGTGACTCATGCAACTTGTAGTCGAGCACCCACCAGCACACCCCCCCCTGCGCTTGCGGCAAGACAACCAACCGGTCGATGCGTTGGACCCGACCCCGCACCGTCACCGCGACTTCGTTGTCAGCCCACTGCCAAAGTGATCGATCAAAAAATGGTGCACAGGCTTGACTGTCAAGAATACGCGCCACGACCGGGCTGACCTGCTCCTCAGGCACCGCAAACTGGCGCGCCGCCGCAGCCACGGCCGCCTCGCGCGAAGTGAGGTGCCCGTGCGTGGCCCACTGCAACACCAAGTGCACCGCCTGCCCCACCAAGCTGATGTGACTGTCAGGCTCAGCCAAAGGCGCAATCTGTGAAACCTCCCGGAGTTCAGTCGGCGCCTGCCGCGCTGGGGACACGGGCCCCCCAACGACCTGGGGCAAAGACCACCACTGAATCCGCGCGTCAGCCGGCTCAGGAGGCAGGCCGTCACCCAAGCCCAGGGGCCAAGGGCTCAGGCAGGGCTGCAAGCGCTGCCACCAGTTGGCATACGCCGCGCCAGCTGAGCCCGCCGCCCATGACGACGCTGAGGCCTGACGCCGTTCGGTGCTGCTGATCACCAGGCACTCCCGCGCCCGGGTCATGGCCACATACAAGCCATTGAGTTCTTCGCGCTCCCGAGCGGCCCGTTCACGCGCCAGCAAGGTCGTCAGTGAAGGGGGGCAACGGCTCTCCGAATACACGAAGGCACAGGTCGTGGGCGCTGGCGAATCCACCGGCCAATCAATCAACACGGTGGTGTGATCAGCCTTCTGCGACTCAGGGTCTGCATCCATGATGAACACCACCTCAGCCTCCAGGCCCTTGGCCCCGTGCACCGTCAATAGCTGCACCGCATCGGCCAGCGCCGGTGGCATCAGCTTCAAAGCCCGTTGCTTGAGCGCACGCACGAAGTTGTACAAAGTCGCGTAGCGGGCCCCGTCCAACACCAGGGCCTGCGCCATCAAGGCCTGCAACGCGGCCTGCGCAGCGCCACGTGCGGCCGCAGGGGCCGCCGCAACCATGCGCTCCAGCACCTCGCCTTGGTCAAAAATGCGGTCCAACACGTCGTGCGGTGGCAAGCGGTCTACCGTCTCGCACCACTGCCCCAGCAAGCCCCGCGCGCGCCGCAAAGCGGGGCTGAAGCCATCGTCAGGGCCCTCCATCAACGCGACCCACCACGACACCTCCTGCGCAAAATCAACTTGCTCAGTCCGCTCACGCAGCACCTGAACGCTTTGCGCCAGCAGGATCAAGTCATGGTCACTGACACCAAAAATGGGACTGCGCAAAGCCCGAGCCAGAGACAAATGATGTTGCTGCGAGGCCAAGGCATCCAGCAAGGCCACCACATCTTGGACCTCAGCCGAGTCCATCAAACGAAAGGCTTCCGGGGCGGCAAACGGAATGTGCAAGGCTTGCAGCTCTTGCGCCAACAAACGCAGCGAGGCGCGCTTGCGCGACAGCACATGGATGTCGCTGGGCTTGAGCGGCACACCATCACGGGGATTGGGCACCTGGCCACGAACCAAGGCCGCAATGGCATGCGCCACACGCTGCGCCTCCTGCTGACGCGACAGCGTCTGCGGCTCATCACGCGGCGTGGTCAGCGTATCTCGCCACGAGACCGACGCGCCGCCAGACGCCTGCGTCTGCGCCACCCGCGCGGCCCGAGGCAAGGTGAACACACCGCAAGGCAAGCCATACAACGACCACTGCGCGCCACCTGCAGCCACCTCCGTGGTGTGCGCCCGAAACCCACTGAAGGCGGCGTCGCTCTGCGCCCGTTCAAACACCGCGTTGAGGGCATCGAGCACCTCGGGCGCATTGCGGCGGGTGTGGTCACAGGTCAGCACCGCGCCACCCAAGCCCTGCACCACAAAATCACGCGCTGCCTCGAACACCCGCGGCTCGGCCCGCCGAAAGCGATAAATGCTCTGCTTGGGATCGCCCACAATGAACACTGACGGCGGCTGTTGACCACTGTGCCCACCACCTGCGCCCGCATAGCCGGACAACCAAGCGTGCAAGGCCTGCCACTGCAGCGGACTGGTATCTTGAAACTCGTCGATCAAGACATGGCGCACGCGGGCATCCAGGCGCTCTTGCATCCACGCGGACAAACTGCTGTCGCGCAACAAGGCCAAGGCACATCGTTCCAGATCAGCCATGTCGGCCAAACCCTGCTCGCGCTTGTAGGCACCGAGCTCCTCAATCAACACCCGCGACAAGCGCACCATGCGCAAGTGCTCGGCATGGGCCTCAAGCTGATGCTGCGCCTCACGCAGTTGCAGCAACAGTTGGCACACGTGATCCTGCTCAGGGTGGTCACCGAGGCGCTTGCGGGGCGATTGCTTGTCCGTCATCAAAGCCTTGTAGACCGCCGCAAACGCCTCACGGTCATCGCTGAGCGCCAAGGCTTGCACCAAATTGCGTGCCGCCGTTTGTTGCATGCCTTGCTTGAGTTGCAGGTTGAACTTGCGCATCAAGCTTTGCAACAATGCATTGAGCTCAGGGTCCCGGATGGCCGCATAGGGGCAAGCCTGTCCGTCACCCGGCGGCTCGACACTGGCCTCTAGCACCCCGGCCCGATGCGCCAATTCAATTTCAATTCGCTTGCCCAAGGCCAGCTGCAACCAACGCTGCAATGAAGCCCGCCCACGCAAGTGAACCTGTGCGTGATAGTCGGCACACAAGACCTCGTCCGCCAGAACGCGCGCATGAAAACGGCGAAAAATAGCCGGCTCATGGTCGGTGGCCTCTTCGAGCAAGCGCATGTTGGGGCTGAGCTGCAGCTGGGCCAACAACTCCAGCGGCGCGCCCCGAAGCAACTGCGAAAACCATGCATGAAAAGTGCGTATCTCCACCATGCGCCCGCAGCGCAGCAACTCAGCGTTCAAGGCCGCCAAAGCACCCTCAGCCGCCCTGGCCTGTGCACGCGACATGCCCCGCGCGCACAGCTCAAGAATGCGCTGCTCGGGGGTGGCAGCGCTGGCACTCCAGGCCCGCAGCCAATCCACCAAACGCTCGCGCATTTCAGCGGCGGCCTTGCGAGTGAACGTGATCGCCAAAATCTCATGGGGCCGCGCCCCGTCCAACAAGGCTCGCACAATGCGGGACACCAACATCCAAGTCTTGCCGGCCCCGGCACAGGCCTCGACCACCACACTGCGACCCGGGTGGCACGCGGTGGCGTAAAACTGCGCTCGTGCCACGGTGGCACCATCCATCTGATAAGCCGCTTGTGTCGAGGCGTTCACGAGGCCCCCTCCAAAGATACAGGCACAGCCACGGGCTCGGCCCAATGGTCGCGCCGACACAGCCCGCGGGCCTGACAGTAGGTACAGGCCGTGCCCTGCCCCAGAGGCCACAAAGGCGCCCCCGCGCGCAAACGCGCCAGATCATGCCCAATGCCATCAACCAGACGCTCGGCGCTGTGCTCCAAATCGGGATGCGGAATTTCACGCAAACGGTGGCCGTCTTCCAGAGGCAAGTACGCCGCCTGCAGCGCTTGCCCGGGTGCCAGCGATTGCATCAAAGCGGCATAAAAAGCGAGCTGCGTCTCTTCCTCAGGCGTGTTCACCATCTGACGCAAGGCCTGAGCACTGCCGGTTTTGTAATCAATCAATTGCAGCGTCGGCGGCTCACCTGCCACGCTGTCCAGGCGGTCGATCACCCCGTGCATTTTGACCCCGGCCCACTGCGGTGGTGAGACCGTGACTTCAAGCTCACCATCCAACCAGTAAACCCCCTTGGCCTCGCGATCGTCCAACCAATCCAAGTAGGGGTCCAGCAACCGCTCAAACGATGCGAAGTAAGGCAAAAACTCGGCGTCATCCCAGCCCTGCAAAGTCTGCGAATCACGCGCCACCCGCCGCAGCTGCTCACGCGACTCCTCCCGCGACACAGCCACAGTGCGCTTGGAATGGAAGTGCCACAACACCTTGTGCAGCCAGTCGCCATAGTCACGCTTCTCAGGGCCTACCTCCAACTCATCTACCGACTGAAGCTGCAGCATGCGCAGCGCGAAAAAACGATAGGGGCAGGTGCGCAAGGCGTCACAAGCACTGGCACTCAGGCGCGTCGGCAACAACGAGGGTGCCGCAGGCCCCGAGGCTTGAACCGGCAGAGGGACCACCCACTGCGGCAAGCGCACGTCGCGGGCCTCCACACGCCGCGCGGGGGCCTCTGACTCCCAGAGCAACAGCAAACGCTCCAGCAAGGGGCTCGGCAGCAAGCGCTCATCCACATCATTCAAACGGTGCAACAGAGTCAAGCGCGGCACCCGCGTCAACTGCCGCATGGACACCCATTGCGTCAACAGAGCCCTGTCTTGCGTCGGCAGCCCAAACGCCTCGGCTTGCGCTGGGGTGAGCAAGGGGTGAAGGCCCTCTGGCGCCCCCCAATGCGTCGCATCAGCCCCCGGAAAAACCGCCGCAGCGAAGGGGCGCAGCACGGCATGCGACAACGGCGTCACCACCACCAGTGCGCCAGGTTCGGGGGCTGGCACGAAGGACGCGTGCTCCAGAGTTTGATCAACCCAACTCACAAACAGCGATACATCCAGGGGCCCCAAGCTGCGCCCCACCTGCTCAAACACGGCGTCGCGCGCAGACACACGCAAGGCCGCCAACACCTGGGTGCCTGCCGGGTCTGAGGCCAACACCTTGACCAACCCAAACGCCGTCAAGACCGCCTCAAACAAGGCCAGCCACCCTTGCAGCAGGTACGTCGACGACGCTTCAAACTGACCACGCAGGCGCAACACGTCTTGCCAAACCAAAGCGGCGGGTGCGGGCAAACGCGCCAGCTCCACCTGTTCCAGTCGGCGCCAATTTCGGCGCCGCAAAACCCCCTCCAGCGAGCGCACCGCATCTTGTTGACTCGGAACCAGCTTGAGCGCATCCACCACCTCATCGAGCGAGGCTTGCGAGCGCAGCAAACGCAGCCAGGCCATCACCAAAGCGGCTGCCGTGGTGGTCGACAACTTCCAACCCGTTTCATCTTGAATGGCCACCTGCTGTCGTGCCAACAAGGCCTGCACGCGCCGCACCAACACCCGATCTTGCGCCACCAACACCACCGGCGACTCGCCCTTTGACAAGTGATGCAAAACCTGGGCAGCGCTGCGCTGAGCCTCATCCTCAAAGTCTTCACACACAGCCACCTGAAACACCTGAGGCCGCCCCGGCAAAGGAAGCTCGACAGCACATGACGAGGTCTCATGGGCGAGCGTGATTGACGCCGGCCCATCCAGGTCCACCCAGCCACAAGGCTGGCTCAGCGAAGCGGCCCGCAGCACGGCCTGAGCTAAGGGATCGACGCCACCCGCCTGTACCGCGACCCACGCCGACACGCCCGCCGCCTCACCCTGCGCGGAGGGAAACAGCGCATCCGTTCGTGGGGGCATTTGAAGGGCGGCCCACTCCAAGGCCAGCATCGCCAACGCCCGCTCGCGCCCTGCTGGCCCGCGCCCGCCCGTCAGCACCTCACGGCAGGCCTGCCAATGCGCTTCGCGCAGCTGCGGTGGCACCAACCCTGCGGCGCGCGCCATGCCATGAGCCGTTTGCACCAAGGCTGTGAGCGCGTGGTCCAGAGCCAGCGGATCACTGCCCCGCGTGAACGATGCCTCGCGCAACAAACCCACGGCCGTCAAACGGTCGACAGCCACATCAAAGGTGATCAAGCCAGGCACGGAGGGCGAAGCAGGCAACCAGCCACCTGACAACGTTTGCGGTGTCTCAATGCGAGGCAACCATCCGCCCACATGCCGCGACCAGGCTTGACGCGCCAGCTGCAAATGCCGCACCTGCGGCAACAAAATCACGGCGTGCCGTGCCGACGCGCCCACCTCTTGCAGCCACGCAGAGACCGACTCTGCGGCCTCTCTCCACACATCATCAACGCCCAGGCCACTGACAGCGGCGGCGGATGCTATCGGCGTGATAGAAAACATGTGTGGGGGTCAGTCCAAGAGGTCGGTGGGCTTTGTGTGAGAATCATTGTGCCTTGTTGCCACTGGCCTTCGAGCGGCAACCCTTTTAAGGAAACAACCATGAGCAGCGAACTGATCACCGCCACCACCGACGCCACCTTCGAGTCCAACGTACTCCAAGCCGACAAACCCGTCTTGATTGACTACTGGGCCGAGTGGTGTGGCCCTTGCAAATCCATCGGAGTGATTCTTGACGAGGTCGCCAAAGACTACGGCGACCGACTCCAGATCACCAAAATGGACATCGACAAAAACCGCGAGACCCCCGGCAAGTTTGGCATCCGTGCCATTCCCACCCTGATGATGTTCAAGGGCGGCCAGCTTGCTGGCACCCTGGTTGGCAATAAATCTAAAGCCGAATTGACAGCTTTCATCGACAGCCACCTATAATCACGCTCAGCCGAGTCAAACGGCGCCTCACATGGAGCGCCGTTTGACTTGCAAACTGCTGAACCCCAATTGCCGCCCTGTGGCAGCGCGCTTCGGTTGATTTCTCTTTCAACCCCCCGCGGCCGCCCCACCCACAGAGCCTCAGCCCCCCGCATTCCTTGTCTTGAAGTTTGAGCCTGTGCTTGGCTGCACAGCTCGGGTTTGCGGGTGGAGCCACCTCCGGGTCCGTCACATTGGCACCGTGACCTCCCCCCTTCCTCACCAGGGTATTGACCCATGCATCTGTCTGAACTGAAGGCGCTCCACGTTTCCGAACTCATCAAGATGGGTGAAGCGCTCGAGATTGAAAACGTCGCTCGCATGCGCAAGCAAGAGCTGATGTTCGCCATCATGAAAAAGCGCGCCAAAGGTGGCGAGCAAGTGTTTGGCGACGGCGTACTTGAAGTGCTGCCGGACGGTTTTGGTTTTTTGCGCGCGCCCGATGCCAGCTACATGGCCTCCACCGACGACATCTACCTCAGCCCCAGCCAAATCCGCCGTTTCAACCTGCACACCGGTGACGATGTCGAAGGCGAGGTGCGTGTCCCCAAAGACGGCGAGCGGTACTTTGCACTCGTCAAAGTAGACCGTGTCAATGCCCTGCCGCCCGAGGACAGCAAGAACAAAATCATGTTCGAAAACCTGACGCCACTGTTCCCCAAAGAACAGTTTCGTCTCGAGCGCGACGTCAAATCCGACGAAAACATCACCGCCCGCATCATCGACCTGATCGCCCCCATCGGCAAAGGCCAACGCGCCTTGCTGGTGGCTGCCCCCAAGAGCGGCAAGACCGTGATGATGCAGCAGATGGCCCACGCCATCACCAGCAACTACCCCGAAGCCCACCTCATCGTCTTGCTGGTGGACGAGCGCCCCGAAGAAGTGACTGAAATGCAGCGCACGGTGCGCGGCGAAGTCATCAGCTCCACCTTCGATGAGCCTGCTGCACGTCATGTCCAAGTGGCCGAAATGGTCATCGAGCGGGCCAAGCGCTTGGTCGAGCTCAAGAAAGACGTGGTGATCTTGCTCGACTCGATCACCCGTTTGGCGCGCGCCTACAACAACGTGCTGCCCTCCTCCGGCAAAGTGCTGACCGGTGGTGTCGATGCCAATGCCCTGCAGCGCCCCAAGCGCTTCTTCGGCGCTGCACGCAACATCGAAGAAGGTGGCTCGCTCACCATCATCGGCACGGCCCTGGTCGATACGGGCAGCCGCATGGACGAAGTGATCTATGAAGAGTTCAAGGGCACCGGCAACTGCGAAATCCACCTCGACCGCCGGATGGCCGAAAAGCGCGTCTACCCATCGATTCTGCTGAACAAGTCCGGCACCCGGCGCGAAGAACTCCTGCTCAAGCCTGAAATCCTGCAAAAAACCTGGATTTTGCGCAAATTGCTCTACCCAATGGACGAAATTGAGTCCATGGAGTTCATCCTCGACAAGATGAAGTCCAGCAAAAACAACCACGATTTCTTCGACATGATGCGTCGGGGTGGCTGAAAGCCGTCGCCCCAGCTATAATCAAAGGCTTTTTCCGCGTTGAAAAAATTTCCATGCGGTTGAGGTAAGTCAACCAGGCAAGTGCGTCGAAGCCTCGGCGTGGCTCCCTTTGTGCCACATTCGGCACAAAAACCAAACAACGAATCATCGAAAGGCTCGTATGAAAGAAGGCATTCACCCCAAGTACCAAGACGTGTGCTTCGTGGACCTGTCCAACGGTTTCAAGTTTGTGACCCGCTCCTGCGCCACCAGCAAAGAAACCACCACCCTGGACGACGGTCGAGTTGTGCCCTTGCTGAAGCTGGAAAGCACCAGCGAATCGCACCCCTTCTACACCGGCACCCAGAAGAGCGTGGACTCCCTGGGCGGTCGCGTCGAGAAGTTCCGCAACAAGTTTGCGCATGTCGGCATGAAGAAACCCGCCGCGAGTGCGTGAACAGGCCCTAGAACCTTCCGTTTCTCGGCGCTCAAAAAGGCAGCTTCGGCTGCCTTTTTCATGGGCTCATCCGATTCCGACAGGTCGCAGGTTCAGCGCCGATAATGCCTGCTCGCCCCGACACCCTCGCAAGGCATCGACTTGAACTCACCCAACCCCGCCCTGGTCACTGATCGCGCCGCCCAGCGCATGCCACGCTGGGCCTTGTTCTTGTTTTGTGCTGCCTACCTGCTGCCAGGCCTGTTTGGTCGTGACCCTTGGAAAAGTGCCGACATCACGGCCTTTGGCTACATGCTCGAGATTTCCGCCGGGCAAACCCCTTGGTTGCAACCCCAGCTGGGCGGCTTGGCTGCCGATGGGGCCCTGCTGCCCTACTGGCTGGGTGCCGTGTTCATCAAGGCGCTCAGCCCCATGGTGCCTGCCGCTTTGGCGGCCCGACTGCCCTTTGCCCTGCTGCTGGCCGCTGTGCTGGCCCTCACCTGGTACGCCACCTATCACCTCGCACGCACTGCAGCGGCGCAGCCGCTGCCTTTCGCCTTTGGCGGTGAAGCCACCCCCGTCGACTATGCGCGCGCCGTGGCCGATGGTGCCCTGCTGGGCCAAATCGCTACGCTCGGCCTGCTGCAATTGGGCCATGAGACCACGCCCGAGATGGTGCAACTGGCGGGCGCTGCACTCTACCTGTATGCCCTGGCCGCCAGCCCCTTCCGGGCTGTCAAATCCCGGGTCAGCCTGCTCCTTTCAATGGCCATCATGGCGGCCAGTGGTGCCCCGGCCGTGGCCCTGGCCATGGGCACCTTAGGCTTGCTGATCTGCTGGCGCTCGCACTATGCAGAGGTCAGACCCTTCGCGTGGTGGATCGCATTGTCCATGGCCGTGGCCGCCGGCATAGGGAGCAGCCTGAATGCCTGGGCCTGGCGGGTGCACTGGAGCGGCGAGACGCCCCAAGTCCTGGCCATCTTGCGCATGCTCGCATGGTTCACCTGGCCCGCATGGCCCCTGACCCTTTGGACCTTGTGGCGCTGGCGCCGCCACGGCCTGCGCCGCCACATCTCGGTACCACTCAGCTGCGCCTTGGTCGGCCTGTGTGCCAGCCTGGTGATGGGAGGTTCAGACCGCGCCCTGATGCTGGCTGTGCCCTCACTGGCGGTGCTCGCCGCATTCGCGCTGCCCACCCTGGGGCGAGGCACATCGGCCGCCATTGATTGGTTTTCAGTTTGCTTTTTCACATTCAGCGCGCTGACCATTTGGGTGATCTATGTGGCCGTGCAAACGGGCTATCCCACGCAACCTGCGGCCAACGTGGCCAAGCTGGCCCCTGGCCTCGATCACAGCTTTCATGGCCCCTCCCTGCTGATGGCCACGCTTGGCACCGTCGCATGGGGCTGGCTCGTGCACTGGCGTGCAGGGCGCAACCGGCACCCCTTATGGAAGAGTCTGGTGCTGCCGGCAGGTGGCGTGGCCCTGTGTTGGCTGCTGCTCATGAGCTTATGGCTCCCCCTGCTCGACTATGCCCGCAGCCTGCGTCCGCTCGTACAACGCGTTGCACAGCACGTTCCAGCGGGTCAATGCCTGGCCGCCCCAGGTGGCTCCAAAGCCCTGGTGGCCGCGCTGACCTACTTTGGCCCTTATCGTGTTGAAGCCGTTGCCAACAGCGCCAACACGTCCTGCGACTTCCTCATTCAATCCGAGCGCGCAGGTGACGATGTGAGCGCCACCCCGAAAGGCTGGATGTTCATTGCCACAGAAAAACGCCCGACCAACCGTGATGACAACTTCGTCATCTACCAACGCGAACCAGCCAATGCCATCCCTCGCCCAAGGCGTTGAACCGGCACCTGTGCGTACCCCGGACTCAACGCAAAACAGATACTGAAGCTGACGCGTTATGCGCTGGCACCCGGCGCACTCGCGTGGGTGGGAACAACAGCCGGAAGGTGGAACCTTGCCCAGGCTCACTGCGGATGTCCAACTCCCCGCCGTGGCGTTGCACGACGTGCTTGACGATCGACAAGCCTAAACCTGTGCCCCCCGTCTCACGAGAGCGACTGCCATCGACCCTGTAAAACCGCTCGGTCAAACGGGGTATCTGATCCTTCTCGATGCCCACCCCTGAGTCTTGCACCTCCAGCTCGGCAGCCCCATCGGGGAGGTAAGCACACCGCACATGGACAGTGCCGCCGGTTGGCGTGTAACGTACCGCATTGCTCACAAGGTTGGTCAAGGCGCTCTGCAATTCCGACTCCGCACCCGCCAACTCAAAGTCACACTCGCCCGCAAAGCTCAACTGATGGCGCCCAGCTGACAGGGCATGGGCATCAGCCTGTGCCTGTTGCATCAGCCCAGCTGCACTGACCCATCGCCCTGGCGGGGGGGGCGGGCTGCCCTCCAATTGCGCCAAAATCAACAAATCAGCAACCAAAGTCTGCATGCGCTGTGTTTGCTGCGACATCAACTCGATCACACGGCGGCGCTCATTTTCTGACAAGGGAACGTCACTCATGGTCTCTATGAAGCCCGACAACACCGTCAAGGGTGTGCGAATTTCATGGGAGACATTGGCGACAAAATCACGGCGCATGGCATCGTTACGCTCACGTTCGGTCACATCCTGGGACAGCACCAGCTTCATGCCGTCACCATAAGGTCGCACCAACACCATCAAACGCTGGCGCGTACCCGGTCCGCCCAAAAATATCGGGACATCAAACTTATCGCCTTGCATGTGAGCCACAAACACCGGCGAGCGAATCAGGTTGGTCACGCTTTGACGCCGGTCGTTGTCACGCTGCAAACCAAAATGCGCCGCCGATACCGAGTTACACCACTCGATCTGATCATTGGCCTCCAGCAGCATCACGCCATTGGGAGACGCCTCAATGCCCGACAAAAACTGGGCACGCTGCAGCCGTTCTTGCACGATCGCGCGCTCCAGAATACGCACAGCGCGCTCCACCCGGTAGCCCACCTCGCCCCACAAGCCGCTATTGCGTGGCGCAGCGGGTGAGGTCTCACGCAACCAATTCAAAAAACGTTGTGCGCGCAAGGCCTGCAAGCTCGAATAAAACACGGTCGCCACAAACGCACCACCGACAGCACCCAGTGTCGACATATGCCACTGAGCGCCAAGGGCCGAGCCCAGCACGGCGCCGATCAAGCAAGTCAAACTGCTGTACAGGATGCCCGGGAAAATACCGCTCATCGGCGTGCGTTCAGGGCGCCACGGCCTGAGCGGTCTGGGTCAGCCGATAGCCTGCGCCCCGCACGGTCTCGATCAGCCGGGCGCATCCGACGGGGTCGAGGGCCTCACGCAAGCGCTTCACGTGCACATCAACCGTGCGCTCTTCAATGAACACGTGGTCACCCCAAACGCGGTCCAGCACATGGGCACGCGAGTGAACACGCTCAGGATGGGTCATGAAGAAATGCAATAAACGAAACTCTGTGGGCCCAAGCTTGACCTCTACCCCCTCCCGCTTGACGCGACGGGTCGAAGGGTCGAGCATCAATCCCGCGATCTCCACCATCGCGTCCAGAGTCTCGGGGGCCTTGCGGCGCAACACCGCCCGAATGCGAGCCATCAACTCGCTGGGTGAAAACGGCTTGGTGAGATAGTCGTCCGCGCCAGCGTCCAGCCCGGCAACTTTGTCACTTTCTTGAGCCCGGGCCGTCAGCATGATGATGGGCAAATCACGGGTGCGGGCCTGAGCCCGCCAACTGCGCGCCAAGTTCACACCCGGCTGCCCCGGCAACATCCAATCGAGCACCACCAAATCCGGCAAAACACGATCCACCTCGGCCTGGGCCGAGTGAGAGTCCCCGACCACTGTGACCTCATGCCCGGCATGGCGCAGATTGATCGCAATCAATTCCGCGATCGCGGACTCGTCTTCGACTACCAAAACACGGCTCATGACATGCACCTCCGACGACAAAACAAACCAAGAACTGAGACGTCAGACAAAGCACCTGGCGCGCCGTCAGCGCACCATGCTCTCCACCTGCGCCACCGAGTTGTGACGCACGTCCGTGCCTTTGACCACGTAGATGATGGCTTCGGCCAAGTTCTTTGCGTGATCACCCACCCGCTCGACCGCCTTGGCCACAAAGATGAGGTCAATGCTGGCCGAAATCGTGCGGGGATCTTCCATCATGAAGGTGATGAGCTTGCGCATCAGGCCCTCAAACTCTTGGTCGATCTGGTCATCCTGCTTGAGCACCTCCAGGGCACGCTCCACGTCCAGCCGGGCAAAAGCGTCCAGGGCCTTGCGCAATTGGGCAATGGCGAGCTCGGACTCATAGGCCAGGCTGTTGACGGGCAAGCGCATACGCGAGCTGACACCTGAGTTCATCAAACGCTGTACGGTGCGAGCAATGCGGGCAGCCTCGTCGCCTACGCGCTCCAGGTTGGCAATGGTTTTGCTGATCGCGATCAACAGCCGCAAGTCACGGGCCGTGGGCTGACGGCGCGCGATGATGCTGGAGAGATCGCGATCAATCTCGATCTCCATGGTGTTGACCACCTCTTCTTGGGCCAAAACCTGCGAGGCGGTCTCACCGCTGAAGTTAGTCAAGGCGTAAATCGCCTGCGCGACTTGACACTCCACCAAGCCGCCCATCTCCAGGACGCGCGTGGAAATACCGCTGAGTTCAGTATCAAACTGGGTCGAGAGGTGTTTTTCGGTCATGAAAATGGCTTCCGGTTGCAGAGCAAGAGGTCAAAGATCCAAGCCAAACAGTATCACCCAAACCGTCCCGTAATGTAGTCCTCAGTTTCCTTGCGACTGGGCTTCATGAACAAGTCAGACGTCGGGCCGAACTCAATCAAGTCACCGAGGTACATGTAGGCTGTGTAGTCGGAGCTGCGTGCGGCTTGCTGCATGTTGTGAGTCACGATGACCACGGTGTAGTCGTCTTTCAGCTCATGAATCAGCTCTTCGATCTTGCCGGTGGAAATCGGGTCGAGCGCGGAGCATGGCTCGTCCAGCAGCAACACCTCAGGCTTGATGGCAATCCCTCGCGCAATGCACAAGCGCTGCTGCTGCCCACCTGACAAGCCACTGCCACTTTGCCCCAACTTGTCTTTGACTTCATTCCACAACGCGGCCTTCTTGAGAGCCCACTCGACCCGCTCATCCATCTCAATGCGGGGCAGGGTCTCAAACAATTTCACCCCAAAGGCGATGTTGTCGTAAATCGACATCGGGAAAGGCGTTGGCTTTTGAAACACCATGCCGACCTTGGCGCGCATCAAGGAAACATCCTGCTTGGACTGGAGAATGTTTTCACCGTCGATCATGATCTGCCCCTGCGCATGCTGCTCAGGATAGAGCTCAAACATGCGGTTCAAGGTGCGCAGCAAAGTCGACTTACCGCAACCCGAGGGGCCGATGAACGCAGTCACCTTCTTTTCAGGAATGTCCATGGTGATGTTCTTCAGGGCATGGAATTTGCCGTAAAAGAAATTCAGGTTTTGAATCGAGATTTTGATCTTCTCGCTCACCGGAACATTGACCTTCTTGTCCATGACATCACTCGCTTTCAAGTACGGCTGTTTTACTGTTTATTACGGAACAAAACGCGGGCCAAGATATTGAGCAGCAGCACGCCCATCGTGATCAAGAACACCCCCGCCCAGGCCAAGGACTTCCATTCATCGTAAGGACTCATGGCGTACAGGTAGATCCGCACGGGCAGGCTGTCCATGGAGCGCGAAAGACTCGACGCCATGAAATCCATAGAGCCTGCGGTGTAGAGCAAGGGGGCTGTTTCACCAGCGATGCGCGCCAGCGCCAGCAAAATGCCCGTGATCACGCCGGCGCGAGAGGCCTTCAGGGTGATGCTCAAGATCACTTTCCACTTCGGGGCGCCGAGGGCATAGGCCGCTTCACGCAAGCCATTGGGCACCAGAATGAGCATGTCTTCTGTGGTGCGCAACACCACAGGAACCACAATCAGCGACAAGGCAATCGCACCGGCCAACCCGGACGACGACCCCATGGGAAACACCACCACCATCGACACGAACAAGCCAATCACGATCGAGGGGGCGGACAACAGAATGTCGTTCACGAAGCGTGTCGCCCTGGCCAAAGCGCTTTTTTGGCCGTACTCGGCCAGATAGATTCCCGCCATGATTCCCACAGGCGTCCCTGCCAGGGTGGCCAACGAGACCATGATCAAAGACCCCAGGATGGAGTTCGCCAAACCGCCTCCTTCATCGTGGGGTGCCGTCGGTTCGGTAAAAATCGACAACGACAGTCCGCCCACCCCGAGGTGAACGGTTTCGATGAGGATCCACGTCAGCCAGAACAAACCAAAGGCCATGGCCGACAACGACAAGGTCAAGGCCACCGCGTTGATGAATTTGCGGCGCCCATACTTCCGCAGACGAGCCGCATCCGCGACTGACCGGTCGCCCACCGTGGCACTCATGAGGTGCTCCCTTCACGTTTTTGCAGTCTGGACAACATCAACTTGGACAATGTCAAGACCACAAAGGTGATCAGAAACAAGACCAGACCCAGGTACAAGAGTGCAGCCTGATGCATGTTGGCTGCCTCGCCAAATTCATTCGCCAGCGTCGAGGTGATGCTGCTGGCCGATGTAAAAATCGACGCGCTGATCTTGGTGGCGTTGCCGATCACAAACGTCACGGCCATGGTTTCACCAATGGCACGTCCCAACCCGAGCATGATGCCGCCGACCACACCCGTCTTGGTGTACGGCAAGACGACCTTGGATACCACCTCCCAGGTGGTTGAGCCCAAGGCATAAGCGGATTCCTTGAGCATCGCCGGTGTGACTGCGAACACGTCACGCATCACCGAGGCGATGAAAGGAATGATCATGATGGCCAGCACAATGCCTGCCGTGAAAATATTGAGGCCATTGGCAGGGCCTGCCACCAAGTCCTGCAAGATTGGCACATCGCTGAACAAGTGCTTCAGAGGTTTGTGCACGTAGTCGCTGAGTACGGGGCTCAGCACCGTCAAACCCCACATGCCATAGACAATAGAGGGCACCGCGGCCAGCAATTCCACCGCCACGCCCAAAGGACGGCGCAACCAGCCTGGCGACAACTCAGTGAGGAACAGGGCAATGCCGAAACTCACCGGCACAGCAATCACGAGCGCGATCACGGAGGTCAACAAAGTGCCCACGATCATGGGCAAGCCGCCGAACACGTTCTTGCCAGGATTCCAGTCCGTGAGCCACAAAAAGCTCACGCCGTACTCTTGGATGGCGGGCATAGCGCCGACAACCAGTGATCCAATGATCGCCGCTAACAAACCCAGCGTCAGCAAGGCCGCCAGATGAGCCATGAGCGAGAACAAAATGTCTGCCCACGGTGCGGAACGCCTCGCTCCCGGAGGAGATCCGAGGGGATCAATACGTTGCATGGTGTCGTCTTGGAAATGCGAAGCGGGCAGTGTAGCGGCCAAGATCTATCCAATCAGAAAAAAAGCAGCAGGGTCGAGACCCTGCTGCGATTGGCAAAGCTAGAAACAGGCTAAAAACAGGTCTTGACTTATTTGAAAGCCACCGGTTTCCCAGCAGCGTCCTTGATGTTGCCCCACTCCTTGCGAGCCAGAGCCTTGACACTGTCTGGCAGTGGCACATACTCCAACTCGGTGGCCATGGTGTCGCCGTTGGCGTAGGACCAGTCGAAGAACTTGAGAACTTGGGCTGCTTGCTCAGGCTTATCCTGCGCGGAATGCATCATGATAAAGGTGGCACCAGACAGAGGCCAAGCGTCTTTGCCTGCTTGATCAGTCAAGACCTGAAAGAAAGTTTTGGACCAGTCGGCACCGGCGGCGGCCGCCTTAAAATTCATGTCGTCAGGCGACACGAACTGCCCATCTTTGTTCTTCAGCTGGGTGTAAGTCATCTTGTTCTGTTTGACATAGGCGTACTCCACATAACCAATGGAGTACGGCAGACGCTTGACATAAGACGCCACACCTTCGTTGCCCTTGCCGCCCGAACCCGTGGGCCACTTCACCGCGGTGCCTTCACCCACGCTGGCTTTCCATTCAGCGTTCACCTTGGACAGATAGTTGGTGAAAATGAAGCTCGTGCCCGAACCGTCGGCGCGACTGACCACCTGGATTTCCTCGGCAGGCAGCTTCAAACCGGGGTTGAGCGCAACGAGGGCGGGGTCATTCCATTTGGAGATTTTGCCCAGGTAGATGTCGCCGAGAACCTGACCCGTCAGCTTCATCTGGCCGGACTCAATGCCTGCCACGTTGATCACGGGAACGACACCGCCGATCACGACCGGAAACTGAACCAGACCGTCTTTTTTGAGCTCTTCATCAGACAACGGCATGTCAGAAGCGCCGAAGTCCACCGTCTTACCGCGAATATTGCGCAAACCGGCGCCAGAACCGACAGACTGGTAGTTCACGCGCGCACCGTTGACCTTGTTGTAAGCACTGGCCCACTTGGTATAAAGCGGCGCAGGGAAGGTCGCACCCGCCCCCGTCACTTCTTGCGCCCACGCGCCTGACACACCCACTGCCGCACAGCAAACCACCGCACACTGCAGCAACCCTACAGAATTCTTCAAGATGCTCATGTCGAACCTTTCAGCGCCCCATTTGGGGCTGTTTCAATTTGATGAACCAAACTCTCACCACTGTAGATGACGCATGTGACAGCGCCATGACAAAAATCGATCCGAAGATGACAATGATGACAGTCGGTCTTGCGAGCATCTGCAACGCCGCAGGTCCGCTCAAAAGGCCGTTTGCTGGCTGGCGAGGACGGCTCCGAGAAGGCCCGACGTGTTTACCCTTTACTCCGCGGGCCTCAGGGCCTCGGCCAAGCGCTGGGCGCAGTGCTGCGCTTGGGCCAAATCTCGGGCCTCCACCATCACCCGCACGACGGGCTCGGTTCCTGAGGCACGTATCAACACGCGGCCATCAGCCCCCAAGCTTTCGAGAATCTGCGCCCGGGCTGTTGCCAGAGCGGGACTGTCTGCCCACGCAGCGCCGGGCTGCAAACGCACATTCAACAGCACCTGGGGAAACAACACCACCGGCTCAAGGAGTTGCGCCAGGGAATGCCCGGTGCGGCGGACCGCATGCAAAATTTGCAACGCACTGACGATACCGTCACCCGTCGTGTGCTTGTCTAACACCAACAAATGCCCCGACCCTTCACCGCCCAAAGTCCAGCCGCGCGCCACGAGCTCTTCCAGCACGTATCGGTCGCCCACCTTGGCACGAACCAAGTCCACGCCGCGTTCGCGCAAAGCTTGCTCCACCCCCATATTGGTCATCAGCGTGCCAACCACCCCGGGTACGATTTGCCCTTGGTCAAGGCGATCCGCGGCCATGACATAAAGCAGCTCATCGCCATTGAACAAGCGGCCCTCAGCATCCACCAACTGCAGGCGATCAGCATCGCCATCCAAAGCGATGCCGTAGTCAGCGCGATGCTCGCGAACGGCCTGAACCAAGGCCTGCGGGGACGTCGCACCACAGTGGTCGTTGATATTGAGGCCATCGGGTTGGCAATGTATGGGAATGACTTCTGCCCCCAGCTCGTGAAACACGTAAGGCGCCACCATGTAGCCCGCGCCGTGGGCCCCATCGACCACCACCTTCAAGCCTTTGAGGGACAAGTCGGCACCGAACGTGCTTTTACAAAACTCGACATAGCGGCCCTGCGCATCGTCCAGGCGACGCGCGCGGCCCAGGTACACCGAATCGACCCAGCGGGGCATCTCTTTGAGGGCCTCCTCGACACTCTCCTCCCAGGCGTCGGGAAGTTTCTCTCCCCGGGCTGAAAAAAACTTGACGCCGTTGTCAGCAAAGGGGTTGTGAGATGCACTGATGACCACCCCCAAGTCCAGACGCAGGGCCCGCGTGAGATAGGCCACCCCGGGCGTGGGCAAGGGGCCGGTCAACACGACATCCACCCCTGCGGCAGAAAACCCGGCCTCCAGGGCGGACTCCATCATGTAGCCGGAAATGCGCGTGTCTTTGCCAATCAAAACCGCGGGGCGAGTGATGGTGGACTTGAGCACCCGGCCCACCGCATGCCCCAAATGCAGCATGAAGTCAGGAGTAATGGGCGCTGTGCCCACCGTGCCACGGATACCGTCTGTACCAAAATAGATTCGTTTCATGAATGTGCGAAAGCCCGAGCGTAGCGTGATTGTCGTCGGGATTGAACCTAGAAACGGCAGTTGGACGCGCCCGAGAGGGCTGCGCTGGGGGTGGCTGGCAAGGCGGGACGACGCTGTGGGCCATTGCCCACAAGGAGGAGCAACGCCGCCAGCCGCCCCCAGAGCGGCTCTCTCGGGTGCGTAGCGCTGTCACCCATAAGGTGAAGGTTGACGTGCGCACAAAAGTCAGTATTCATCAGGGTTCCCTTGCGGATGCGAGCGGTCAACTGCCGTTTCTAGGTTGAAGCAACTCAAGACACCAGACCGACGGCCCGCCACACCTTGAGTGCGTCGACCGTGGCAGCCACATCGTGCACACGCAAAACCCGCGCGCCTTTGAGCACCGCAGCCAAAGCCGCCGCCAAGCTCGCTGGCAGGCGATCGGCCTGGGGTCGCCCGGTGATGGCGCCCAAGGACGACTTGCGCGACCACCCCACCAATACGGGCAAACCCAGTGCCTGCAGGCGATCTTGATGGGCCAGCAAGGCTACATTGTGCGCGACCGTTTTGCCAAAACCAATGCCCGGGTCCAAGACAATGCGGTCTGCCGCCACGCCAGCAGACGCCAACGCGCTCACACGGGCCCGCAAAAAACCACTCACCTCGTGGAGCACGTCCTGATACTGCGGCGCGGCTTGCATGCCATGGGGCTGTCCCTGCATGTGCATCAGGCAAACACCACAACGCGACGCAGCAACGACCTCCACAGCACCTGGTGTGCGCAAAGCGTGGATGTCGTTAATGATGTCGAGTCCCTTGTCGAGCGCGCGCTGCATGAGGCTTGGTTTGGTGGTGTCCAGCGACACGGGCTGATTCCAATCCAGAATTTCATCCAGAACAGGTCCCACACGACGCCACTCTTCGGCATCATCCACGGGGGCCGCGCCAGGGCGGCTTGACTCGCCGCCAATGTCCAAAATATCAGCGCCCTGCGTCAGCAAGGCCTCGCAATGAGCAATCGCAGCCCGCGGGTCACTGAACTGGCCACCATCTGAAAACGAGTCGGGGGTCAGATTGACAATCCCCATCACCAAAGGCCGATCCAGGTTCAGAGAGAAGCGCGTGGTTTGCCAGTTCAAGAAAAAGCTCCGGGAAGCAAAAGGGGGCTTGTTGCACAAGCCCCCTGAGGATGCGCGCGGTGATCACGCCGCGGCAGGTGCCCCGTCTGCGGCCAACGGCGCAGCACCACTGGGCGGCTTGTTCATCGGCGTCCAGTCTTTGGGCGGCCGAGCGGTCTTGCCTGTCATGATGTCTTCCAATTGGTCGCTGTCGATGGTTTCCCATTCGAGCAACGCATTGGCAATCGCATGCATTTTGTCTTTGTTGTCTTCGATCAACTTGCGAGCGACGCTGTACTGCTCATCCAAGATGCGACGCACTTCCAGGTCGACCTTTTGCATGGTCTCTTCACTGATGTTGGTCGTGCGTGTCACGGATCGACCCAGGAAGACCTCGCCTTCGTTTTCGGCGTAAACCATGGGCCCCAGCGCATCTGACATGCCGTAACGCATGACCATGTCGCGGGCCAACTGCGTGGCCTTGTTGAAGTCGTCTGACGCGCCCGTGGTTCTCTGATCCATGAAAACTTCTTCAGCGATACGCCCCCCGAACAGCATCGATATTTTGCTCAAGGCCCACACCTTGTCATAACCATAACGGTCCTTCTCAGGCAGGGTGAACGTGACGCCCAACGCCCGACCGCGCGGGACGATGGTGACCTTGTGCACCGGATCTGACTTCGGCAAGAAGCGCGCGATCAACGCATGGCCCGCCTCGTGATAAGCCGTGTTCTTGAGCTCTTCTGGATCCATGACAGCGGAGCGTCGCTCTGGGCCCATGAAGATTTTGTCTTTGGCCTTCTCGAAGTCGACCATTTCAACGGTGCGCGCATTGCGTCGGGCGGCCATCAGTGCGGCCTCGTTCACCAGGTTGGCCAAATCGGCGCCTGACATGCCCGGCGTACCCCGGGCCAGGATGTTGGCATTGACGTCTTGACCCACCGGCACCTTGCGCATGTGCACGGTGAGAATTTGCTCACGCCCCCGCACATCGGGCAAGGTGACGTACACCTGACGGTCGAAGCGGCCAGGGCGCAGCAAGGCGGGGTCAAGGATGTCGGGCCGGTTGGTCGCGGCCATCACGATCACACCCAGGTTGGTCTCGAAACCGTCCATCTCGACCAGCATTTGATTGAGGGTTTGCTCGCGTTCATCATTGCCGCCACCCAAACCGGCACCGCGATGCCGGCCGACGGCATCAATTTCGTCAACGAAAATAATGCAAGGTGCACTTTTTTTGGCTTGCTCAAACATGTCGCGCACACGGGCCGCGCCAACGCCCACAAACATCTCCACAAAGTCGGAGCCGGATATGCTGAAAAATGGCACCTTGGCTTCACCCGCAATGGCCTTGGCCAAGAGGGTTTTACCCGTACCAGGAGGGCCAACCAACAGGACACCGCGGGGAATGCGGCCGCCCAATTTTTGAAAGCGTTGGGGGTCTTTCAAAAAGTCGACCAACTCTTTGACTTCTTCTTTGGCCTCATCGCAACCCGCTACGTCAGCAAAGGTGGTTGAATTGTTCGCTTCGTCGAGCATGCGGGCTTTGGATTTACCAAAGCTGAATGCCCCACCCTTGCCACCACCTTGCATCTGGCGCATGAAGTAAATCCAGACGCCGATCAACAGCAGCATGGGGCCCCAGGACAACAAAATGCTCATCAAAAAAGACGGCTCTTCAGGCTTTTTTATCTCGAACTTCACACCGTTGCTGATGAGGTCACCTGGCAGACCGGGATCCAGACGCGTGCCCACCGAGCGCAGCTTGGTGTCATCGGTGCGGGTGGCACTGATCTCCACGCCGCCCGGCACCTCTTGCAAGGTCACGGTCTTGATGCGTTTTTGACGCACCTCGTCCAAAAATTCAGAGTACTGGACTTGCTTGTCCGAGCCGCCCACACGGTCGAATTGTTTGAACACGGTGAATAGCACGAGTGCGACCACGAGCCAAACCGCAATTTTCGAAATCCATTGATTGTTCACCGCGTCTCCTATTCAGGTCCACAACTCCAGAGCAGCGATCTGGGGCCTGTATTCAAAAGTTCTTGTTTACTCTGCGCATCTGGGGCCAATTCTAAGCCACACAAGACCCCGTCAATTCAGAGTTTCTGACCCCAAAACCGGGGGCTTATTGCTCAGAAATCGGAGGCGCGGCTGGGGGCTCTTTGGGCCCCAAGCCCACCAAAAATGTCTCCGCCGACTTGTCACGCGACGCCTTGGGTTTGATGGGTTTGACCACCCGGAAACTGTTTTTAAACAATTTAACCAGCTGACTGTACCCGCTACCGTGAAATACTTTGCACACCAGCGCACCCCTAGAGGTCAGGTGTTCGAGTGCAAATTCGACCGCCAGTTCCACCAGATGCGTCATGCGTGCGCCATCGGAGGTCTCAATGCCCGACAAATTGGGGGCCATGTCCGAGACCACGACATCCACGGCCCGCCCAGCCAGGGTGTCATGCAGCGCTTGGGAGACGCTGTTATCGCGGAAGTCACCGAGGATGATCTGCACCCCCTCGATGGGCTCAAAATTCAGAATGTCCAGCGCGATCAGGGTGCCCTGCAGCTGACCAACGGCCGCCCCACCCACACCCGCCTCTTTGGGGGCAAAGCGTCGGCGGATGTACTGGCTCCAGGCGCCAGGAGCGGCCCCCAGATCCACCACCACCTGCCCCGGGGACAACAGACCCAAGGCCTCGTCGATCTCTTTGAGTTTGTAAGCCGCACGCGCACGGTAGCCCTCGCGTTGAGCCAGCTTGACGTAGGGATCGTTGAGGTGGTCATTGAGCCACGCTTTATTGATTTTTTTACTTTTTGATTTGATCTTCATGGGGAGTCGATAATACGCACATGTCTGCCATCCAACTCACCCCTGCCCAGCGCAAGGACAAACGCGCACAAGCGCATCATCTCTCCCCCGTTGTCATGATTGGCAATGAGGGCCTGACCCCTGCGGTCGTCAAAGAAATCAATGCCGCGCTCGATGCCCACGGCTTGATCAAGGTTCGGGTGTTCTCGGACGAGCGAGCCACGCGTGAGGAGTTCTTCAGCACATTGGCCGAACAACTCAACGCGGCACCCATCCAGCACATTGGAAAGTTGTTGGTGCTGTGGCGCCCAGTTCCACCGAAAGAAAAGGTCGAGCGGGAAGATCGCATGCCGGGCCCCAAGGTGGTCAAGGTGGTGAAGTTCTCGAAGAGCGGCAACCATCGCCCACAAGTCAAAAAGGTCACGGTGGTGGGCAACATGCGCATGGCCGCTGGCGGTGAGCTCAAACGTGCCCGCAAACGGGTCACCAGCGTCAAGAAAACCGCTGGTGATTGAGGGTCAGCCCGACAATCGCCAGGTCAAAGCGGCCAGCAGCAACATTTTCAGCCCAAAGAACGCGGCTGACAGACCATGCAAGGCACCGAACGACAAGGGGCCCTGCCCCGCACGGGCTGCCGCCATCATGGGCTGCAATCCGTAGTAACCCACGACAGTGCACGTCAGCACCCCCAGCACCAACCACAAGCGCTTGTCTGAAGCCATGGGCTGGGGGCCTGCCTCGTACTCAACGACACGGCGCAGCCCCATCACGAAGACCACAGACAACAAGGCACTCACCGCCGCCTCCTGGGCAAACAGACGCCCTGCCAACGCACCGGCCAGGGGTTTGTCTAGCACGGCAAAAGCCGCTGGGGCAGCGATGAACGCCAAGCACATCAACAAACCCAGCCATGCGCCAGACACGCCCACAGCCCAACGCAACAGGGCCGAGCGTGGGGCCAAGCGTGCAGGCTCAGACGTAGCGCACCTCTAGGATTTCATAGCGCTTGAGGCCCCCCGGAGCTTGCACCTCGGCCACTTCACCGGCCTCTTTGCCAATCATGGCGCGGGCAATGGGGGAGCTGATGGAGATCAAGCCCAGCTTCAGATCGGCCTCGTCGTCACCCACGATTTGGTAGGTGACTTCAGCACCAGCCGTCTCTTCTTCAAGATCGACGGTGGCGCCAAACACGACGCGCCCGCCCGCATCCAGGGTAGAGGGTTCAATGATCTGTGCGGCCGCCAGCTTGCCTTCGATTTCCTGGATACGGCCTTCGATGAAGCCCTGCTTGTCTTTGGCCGCTTCGTACTCGGCGTTCTCAGACAAATCGCCTTGGGCGCGTGCCTCGGAGATGGCTTGGATGACCGCATGGCGCTCCACGGTCTTGAGCTGGTGCAGCTCTTCCTTGAGTTGCTCAGCGCCGCGTTTTGTCAGTGGGATGGTGCTCATAGAGAAAATTCCTGAATCGAAAAGCGAAACCGCCGCCCGGTGGCGGCGGATCTCACGAAAAGCCAAAAAACAGTTTAGTGCAATTGCGCATGCAGCTCTTGCAAGGACATCACCACCAGGTCGTCTTGGTGCTTCATGCCCTCCACGGCGGCCTCGCAGCCCGCCATGCTGGTGTAGTAGGTCACCCGGTGGGCCAGAGCAGACTGCCGAATATGACGCGAGTCTGCAATGGCCGTGCGGGTTTCAGCCACCGTCGTGAACACGAGCTGAATGTCGCCTGCCTTGACCATGTCGACGATGTGCGGACGACCGTCTTTGACCTTGTTGACCACCTTCACGGGTATCCCGCCCTGCGCAATCGCGGCAGCCGTTCCCTTGGTGGCCACGAGTTCGAAGCCCAGAGCGTGCAGATCACGTGCCACCCCCACTGCGCGGTCTTTGTCGGTGCTTTTCACGGTGATGCACACCGTGCCTTTGCTGGGCAAGCGTGACCCGGCACCCAGCTGGCTCTTGAGCATGGCCTCACCAAAGGTGCGGCCCGTGCCCATGACTTCTCCCGTGGAGCGCATTTCGGGGCCCAGGATGGGATCGACGCCGGGGAATTTATTGAACGGAAACACCGCCTCCTTGACGCTGAAGTACGGGGGAATCACTTCAGTCAAACGCCCGCCCCCCAGTCCTTTTTGCGCACCTAAGCGCTGGCCCACCATGCAGCGAGCTGCAATTTTGGCCAGGGGCAGACTGGTGGCCTTGGACACAAAGGGCACCGTGCGCGAGGCCCGTGGGTTGACCTCCAAGACGTAGACCACCGCCTTGTCACCCTCCCCTTGAATGGCGAACTGCACATTCATCAAGCCTTTGACTTGCAGCGCGCGCGCCATCAAGGTGGTCTGGCGACGCAGCTCGTTTTGCAAGGCGACCGACAGAGAGTACGGGGGCAAAGAGCACGCTGAATCGCCAGAGTGAATGCCCGCCTGCTCGACGTGTTCCATGATGCCGCCAATCATGACGCCGTCAGGGCCGTCCGTACCGTCAGCGATGCAATCGACATCCACCTCAATGGCGTCGTCCAAAAAACGGTCTAGCAAGACGGGGGATTTTTCTGACACGCGCACGGCTTCCCGCATGTAGCGCTCAAGGTCTTTGTCGCCATGCACGATTTCCATGGCGCGACCGCCCAGCACGTAACTGGGACGCACGACGAGGGGATAGCCAATTTCTTGGGCCAAGACCAAGGCCTGCTCTTCGGTGCGAGCGGTGCGATTGGGTGGCTGAAGCAAGCCCAGTTCGTGCAGCAGCTTTTGGAAGCGCTCGCGGTCTTCGGCGGCGTCGATGTTGTCGGGTGATGTGCCCACAATGGGCACGCCTGCCCGCTCCAACTCCAACGCCAACTTCAGCGGCGTCTGGCCGCCGTACTGCACGATCACACCCGCCGGTTTTTCCTTGTCGACGATTTCGAGCACATCTTCGAGCGTCACAGGCTCAAAGTAGAGACGGTCTGAGGTGTCGTAATCGGTGGAAACGGTCTCGGGGTTGCAGTTGACCATGATGGTTTCATAGCCATCCTCGCGCAGGGCCAGGGCCGCGTGCACGCAGCAATAATCGAATTCAATGCCTTGGCCGATGCGGTTAGGGCCGCCTCCCAGCACCATGATTTTTTGGCGCTGTGTGGGCTCGGCTTCGCACTCCTCGTCATAGGTGGAGTACATGTACGCGGTTTGGGTCGAAAACTCCGCCGCGCAGGTGTCCACGCGCTTGTACACGGGACGCACACCGCGTTCGTGGCGCAAAGCGCGCACGGCATGCTGATCGGTACCCAAGAGTTTGGCCAAGCGGCGGTCAGAGAACCCCTTTTGCTTCAAGAAGCGCAGCTCATCGGTCGACAAGCTGCTCAGTGCGCGCCCTTGGAGTGACTGCTCCTGGGTCACCAGGTCTTCAATTTGCGCCAAAAACCAGGGGTCAATGGCTGTTTCTTCAAAGACCTCTTTCAGACTCAGCCCCAAGCGAAACGCGTCGGCCACAAACAAAATGCGCTCGGGACCGGCCTCGCCGATTTCCTCGATGATTTCGTCGCGGTCTGTGGAGCGCTCGGTCAGGCCATCAATGCCTGTCTCCAGGCCGCGCAGGGCCTTTTGGAAGCTCTCTTGGAAGGTGCGACCCATGGCCATCACTTCACCCACAGACTTCATTTGGGTGGTCAGGTGGGAGTCGGCTGCCGGGAATTTTTCGAACGCAAAACGTGGGATCTTGGTGACAACGTAGTCGATGCTGGGCTCGAAACTGGCCGGCGTCGCGCCCCCCGTGATGTCGTTGCGTAACTCATCCAGCGTGTAGCCGACCGCCAGCTTGGCCGCCACCTTGGCAATGGGAAAGCCGGTGGCCTTGGAGGCCAGCGCTGAAGAACGTGACACACGCGGATTCATCTCGATCACCACCATGCGTCCGTCTTGGGGATTGATGGCGAATTGAACGTTGGAGCCCCCCGTGTCGACACCAATCTCGCGCAGGATCGCAATGCTGGCGTTGCGCAGCAGTTGGTACTCTTTGTCAGTCAGGGTTTGAGCAGGGGCCACGGTGATGGAGTCACCCGTGTGAATACCCATGGGGTCGAGGTTTTCGATGGCGCACACGATGATGCAGTTGTCCGCGCTGTCACGCACGACTTCCATCTCGAACTCTTTCCAGCCAATGAGGGACTCTTCAATCAAGAGCTCTTTGGTCGGCGAAAGGTCCAGGCCCCGCTTGCAGATTTCCTCAAACTCTTCGGGGTTGTAGGCGATGCCGCCGCCTGTGCCACCCAAGGTAAAGCTGGGACGAATCACCATGGGGAAGCCCGTGCCTTGGATTTCTTGGGTGATGTGCTTTTGCACCGCCCAGGCGTCTTCCATGCTGTGTGCAATGCCGCTGCGAGCGGACCCCAGACCGATCTTGGTCATGGCGTCTTTGAACTTGAGGCGGTCTTCCGCCTTTTCGATGGCATGCTGGTTGGCGCCAATCATCTGAACGCCGTATTTTTCCAGCACACCGTGCTTGTGCAGATCCAGGCCACAGTTCAGGGCGGTCTGACCGCCCATGGTGGGCAGCAGCGCATCGGGCCGCTCTTTGGCGATGATTTTTTCCACCACTTGCCAGGTGATGGGCTCGATGTAGGTCGCATCGGCCATCTGCGGGTCGGTCATGATCGTGGCCGGATTGCTGTTGACCAAGATAACGCGGTAACCCTCCTCGCGCAACGCCTTGCAGGCTTGCGCGCCAGAGTAGTCGAACTCACAAGCCTGCCCGATGATGATGGGGCCGGCCCCGATGATGAGAATGGATTGCAGGTCGGTGCGCTTAGGCATGGTTCTTCTCCTTCAAGCGCGCTGACATGAGCTGGGTGAAACGATCAAACAGGTAGGCAATGTCGTTCGGCCCGGGCGACGCCTCGGGGTGCCCTTGGAAACAAAAAGCGGGTTTGTCCGTCCGCGCCAAGCCTTGCAAGGTGCCATCAAACAAGCTCACGTGGGTCGGGCGCAGGTTGGCGGGCAGGCTGGCCTCGTCGACGGCGAAGCCGTGGTTCTGGCTGGTGATGCTGACGCGTCCCGTGTCGAGGTCTTTCACAGGGTGGTTGGCACCATGGTGGCCAAACTTCATTTTGAAGGTTTTGGCCCCCGAGGCCAGCGCCATGATTTGGTGGCCCAGGCAAATACCGAAGGTGGGCAGTCCCGTTTCGATCAGCTCGCGCGTGGCTGTGATGGCGTAGTCACAAGGCTCGGGGTCGCCCGGGCCATTGCTCAAGAAAACGCCATCGGGCTTGAGTTGGAGCACGTCCGCAGCAGGTGTTTGTGCGGGCACGACGCTCACCCGGCAACCACGGCTGGCCAACATGCGCAAGATGTTGCGTTTGACGCCAAAGTCATAGGCCACCACATGCCAGCTCGGCCGGGTTTGCTCGCCATAACCCTCACCCAAGACCCATTCGGTCTCATGCCAGGGGGCGATGTCTGTGCGGCTCACGACTTTGGCCAAGTCTTGCCCTGCCATAGACCTCGCAGAGCGCGCTTGCGTGATCGCGGCATCAATGTGCGCGGACTGAATAGACTGCCCCGCTGGCAAGGTCAGGATGCAGCCGTTTTGGGCCCCGGTCTGGCGCAGCAGGCGCGTCAACCGACGAGTGTCAATGTGGGCAATGGCCACCGTGCCCTCACGCGCCAGGTAGGCGGGCAGGGTCAGACCCATGCGGAAGTTAGAGGCCAGAATGGGCAAGTCTTTGATAATCAGACCCGCCGCATGAACACGGTCGGATTCGACATCTTCTTCGTTGACACCGGTGTTGCCGATGTGAGGGTAGGTCAGGGTGACAATTTGACGGCAGTAGCTGGGGTCAGTCAGGATCTCTTGGTAGCCTGTGAGCGAGGTGTTGAACACCACTTCGCCCACGGTTTGACCCAATGCGCCAATGGAATGACCCAGAAAAACCGAACCGTCTGCAAGTGCGAGTACAGCGGGGGGCAAAACGGGCAGCACGGTATTCTCCGTTGTGTTTTTGTGCGCCCTGGGCGATCAACGTCAAGCCCACTCGCAGCAGCCGAGTGAACACAAAGTACGCAGGGTCACTCACTCGCGAGAAAGCTGGTCAAGTGGGCCAACACGCTCATGAATGAAATCCCCTGAAACCAGGGCGGGGGGTGAAAGAGGTAAACCCTGGGAGTATAGACGACGCGCTGAGACGCCCGGCTCACCCTGACCTGCCAGTGCCTTAGGCCCCAAGGGCGGCAATGCCGGCTTTGGCGATTTGCGCGTCCTGGCTGGACTGCACCCCGCTGACTCCCACAGCGCCAATGCAGTGCCCCGCGAACATGACTGGCACGCCCCCCTCCAACAATCCCTCCAGCTCAGGTGCGCTCAGAAAGGCCACGCGACCTTGATTGATGATGTCTTCGTAAACCTTGCTTTCGCGCCGACCCAGCGCAGCGGACCGCGCCTTAGCAGGAGCGATGTGGGCAGACACTGGGGGGGCGCCATCCAAGCGCTGCAGCCACAGCAAATGACCCCCATCATCCACGATGGCAATGCTCACGTTCCATTGCTGGCTCCGAGCCTCGGCCTCGGCGGCAGCAGCTATGCGCTTGACCTCATCCAGGCCCAGGATATGTTTTTGTTGCATGACATTGGCTCCGGCAAAAAGCGTGAATTCTGACCGACATGAGGGCAACTGGGTATCGACCTGCGCAAACACGAGGGGCATGGCCTCATCGGCCGCAAGGCCACACGATACCCGATTGAAAACGTAGGGAACTAGAATGGCGTGGCTTTGTCCAACGCCCGTCACAACTATCGGAGGTCTCATGAACCCAGGCTTTGAAACCGCGTATCAGGGGTATGGCGGTTCCGTCACATCTGTCGAGCAACGCAACCGTGTTTTGCGCAACACTTATTGGCTGCTTGCACTGTCTATGGTGCCCACCGTGTTGGGTGCTTGGCTGGGGCTGGCCACGGGGTGGGTCAACGCCCTGTCGCCCATGGTGAGCATGATCGTGTTCTTTGCGGGCGCGTTCGGTCTGATGTTTTTGGTTGATAAGAACAAAAATTCCGCGGCGGGTGTGCCTTTGCTGCTGGCCTTCACGTTCTTCATGGGCCTGATGCTGTCGCGCCTGCTGGCCTTCACCCTGATGAAATCAAATGGGGCGGAGCTGATCATGATGGCGTTCTCTGGCACGGGCCTCATCTTCTTGGGGATGGCCTCCCTGTCCACGGTCATCAAGCGTGATTTGTCATCGATGGGCAAGTTCTTGTTCATCGGGGCTGTGATGTTGATGGTGGCTGGCATTGCCAACGTCTTTTTGCAGTCAACGGCTTTGTTCGCGACCTTGGCGGCACTGGCGATCGGTATTTTTTCGGCCTTCATTTTGTACGACCTCAAGCGCGTTCAAGACGGTCACGAAACGAACTACATCACCGCGACCCTGGGCGTTTACCTGAGCCTGTACAACGTCTTCCAGTCCCTGCTGGCTTTGTTGGGGATTTTTGGTGGCAATGACGACTGATTATTCCGGCTATTGATGCCAACACGGGGCCTGCGGGCCCCGTTTTCATGGTCTGATGGTCGATCAGGAGCGTTCAAAGACCGCCAGGCTCTCCACATGGGCCGTGTGCGGGAACATATTGATGGCCCCCGCTGCCGTGCAGCGGTACCCAGCTTGATGCACCAGCAAGCCGGCGTCGCGCGCCAGGGTGGCTGGATTGCAGCTGACATAGACGATGCGTTGAGGCAGGATCAACGCCGCTTCAAGGCCCTCGGCCTGGATGTCGACCACAGCCTTGGCCAAAGCGAAGGCACCTTCACGTGGGGGGTCAATGAGCCATTTTTGCGCCGGCCCCAAGGCTTTCAGATCGGCGGCCGCGAGTTCGAACAAATTGCGGGCGGCGAATTGCGCCTGAACCTGGTTGCGCACGGCGTTGTCTCGTGCCCGCTGAACCAGGGTTTCACTGCCCTCCAGGCCCAGCACCTCACGGGCCTGGGTGGCCAAGGGCAGCGTGAAGTTGCCCAGACCACAAAACCAATCGATCACCCGCTCGGTAGGCTGCACCGCCAAGCACCGCAGCGCACGACTGACCAGGGCTTGATTGACATGGTGGTTGACCTGCGTGAAGTCGGTGGGCTTGAAGGGCATGGCAATGCCAAACTCAGGCAGCTCGTAACCGAGCTCGGCACCCTGGTCGGGGTCGAGGCGGTGAACGGTGTCGGGGCCCTTGGCTTGCAACCACCACTGAACAGGGTGTCGCGCAGCAAAGGCACGCAAGCGTGCCAAGTCCGCCGAGGTGAGGGGCTCTAGGTGGCGCAGAACCAGGGCGGTGACGTCCGCCCCCACAGCCACTTCAATTTGCGGCAGTCGATCGCGCTGGTCCATGCCTTGAATCAGCTCGCGCAGTGGCAACAACAAGTTGCTGACGTGGGGCGGGAGAACCTCGCAGCGAGACATGTCGGCCACGAAACTGGACTTGCGCTCGTGGAAGCCGACGAGCACCTGGCCTTTTTTGGCGACATAGCGAACAGACAGGCGTGCACGATAGCGGTAGCCCCAGGCAGGGCCCGCCATGGGGCGCATCAGCACCTCAGGTCGCACCTTGGCGAGGTGCCACAAACTGTCTTCTAAGGCACGCTGCTTGATGGCCACTTGGGCCACGGGATCCAGATGCTGCATCTTGCACCCGCCACACACCCCAAAATGGGGGCATTGTGGTGTCACACGCTGAGCGCTGGGGTGCCGCAAGGCGGTGATGCTGGCTTGCTCCCAATTGTTTTTTCGGCGCTGCACTTGCACCTGAACCTCTTCGCCCGTCAGCGCGCCCTCCACAAAGACCACCTTACCCTCTGCGGTGTGGGCGACGCCTTGGCACTCTAAGTCGATGGATTCGATCCGCAACCATGCGGGCTCGGTAACAGTCAGGTTCATGGGATGGAGGCCCAGCATGCTCGGGGCGCATACAACTGGCTAGCTTGGATTAAATGAGCTCAGCGGGTCGGCAGCAGTTTGAGTGGATCAACCGGTTTGCCGAGCTTGCGGATTTCGAAATGCAGTTGCACACGATCAGCATCGGTGGAGCCCATCTCGGCGATTTTTTGGCCGCGCTTGACGGTTTGGTCTTCCTTGACCAGCAGGGTTTGGTTGTGGGCGTAAGCAGTGAGGTAGGTGTTGTTGTGCTTGAGGATCACGAGGTTACCGTAGCCGCGCAAACCGGAACCTGCATAAACCACCCGGCCATCTCCGGAGGCCAGCACGGGGTCGCCCAATTTTCCGTTCAAGGTGACGCCTTTGTTTTTTCCTTCGTCAAACGTGGTCACCACCGCGCCACTGCTGGGCCACAACCAACTGACGTTTTCGTCTTCTTTGGGTGTCGCGGGTGAGGACGAAGACGGCGAGATCACCGGCGCTGTGGCAATCGGCGTGGGCTCGACCGTCGGTGTGCTGGCAGGTTTGGCGTCTTTGTTGTCCACCGGACGGGGCTCAAGCTTGGGCACAGCGCCTGGCGCCGCCACACGCAACACCTGCCCCGCCTCGATCATGTTGGTGTTGTCAATGTTGTTCCACTTGGCGATGTCTTTCCAGTTTTGGCCCGTTTCCAGGCCCACGCGGATCAAGGTCTCGCCGGGCTTGACGGTGTAGTAGCCGGGTTTGCCTGCGTTCTCAGCACCCATAGGGATGCGCGTTGGCGCACTGGGCTCAAGCGGGATAGGCACCGCGCCTGATGCCACAGGGACTGAGTTTGCCGCAGACGCTGCGGACGGCTCTGCGGGCAAGACGGGTGCGGGAATAGAGCGAGAGCCCACGGCGCGATCCTCAACGGGCGCACGAAGACTGGGGTTGGCACAGCCTGCCAAAAACGCCATCGAGACCCACACCGCAGGCAGAGAAGAGCCCTTGCGGGTGAAAAGCAGAAAGTTCGACCACATGTGCGAAACCGGTTTCATAGGGTGCCAGATTTTAGGGGGACAAAGAGCACCGTTTCGTGGAAACTGCGCGCAAGGCCATGTTCAGTGCGGTCGACGACCACCAAAACTTGCCGCGGGCCGGTGGGCGAGGTCTTTTCAATCAAGGGGGCCACCAGGCGCCCACCAGGTGCCAGTTGGGCCAACCACGCCTCGGGGAGGTCTTCACCGCCCGCTGCCGCGATGATGCTGTCATACGGTGCGTTGGGTGGGTGGCCCAACATGCCATCGGCGTACACCAGCCTCACGTTGTTCGTGCGCACGGGGGCCAGCAAGTCGCGTGCTTTGTCGTACATGGGCTTGAGACGCTCGATGGAGATGACGCTTTGGGCCAGTAACGATATCAAAGCCACCTGGTAGCCACACCCCGTGCCAACTTCCAAGACTCGGCCAAGGTGGCCACGCTTGCGAGCAGCCTGGCCACCGCAGAGCAACTCCAGCATGCGAGCGACGACGGAAGGCTTGGAGATGGTTTGGCCATGCCCGATGGGCAGACTGGTGTCTTCATAGGCTTGAGTGACCAGCCCGGAATCGACAAACAAGTGCCGGGGAATGGTGGCCATGGCACTCAGCACACGCTCATCAGACAGGCCAGCCAGCTTGAGCCGGGCGACCATTTTCAATCGCACATCGGCGGAATCCATTCCGACGCCCGAGGGCTTATTGTCAGACCCCGCGGCGCTGGGCGCTCGAGAGCCCGTGCCACGTGCGCGAGCCGAGGCGCCACTGGTCTTAGGTGGGGTCGGCGCCATTTGATCCAGGCGCAAAGGAAACTTGGATGCCCCGCGGCCAGAGGCTGTCACGGAGCCACCCCTGGCCACCAGTGGCGCCAAGACGACAGCGAGGCGTGGTCGGTGAGATCGACTTGCAGCGGCGTCACGGAGATCTCGTCTTGCGTGATCGCATAAAAATCGGTGCCTTCGCCGCACTCTCGCGCGTCGCCGGCTGCGCCGATCCAGTAGATGGTGTCGCCCCGCGGGCTGTGTTGTTGGATCACGGGTTGGCTGGCATGACGCCGCCCCAGCTTTGTCACACGGCAAGGCAAGGACGCCGCATCAGCGCGATTGGGAATATTGACGTTGAGCAACCAGCTGGCCCCAGGGGGCGGCCGCCTCAAGACGGACTGGATGACTTGGCGTGCGGCTTGAGCGGCCGCATCCAGGTTAGACCACCCTTTGTCCACCTGAGAAAACGCAATGGACGGAATGCCGAACAAGTAGCCCTCCATGGCTGCAGCAACCGTGCCGGAGTAGAGCGTATCGTCACCCATGTTGGCGCCCTGATTGATGCCCGACACCACCAGGTCAGGTCGATGCCCCAGCAAACCCGTGAGGGCCACGTGAACACAATCGGACGGCGTGCCATTGAGGTAGCGGTAGCCATTGCTGGCCGTCCATGCTTGCAGTGGCCGGTTCAGGGTCAATGAATTGGAGGTGCCGCTGGCATTTTGCTCAGGGGCGACGATGTCCAGTTCACCCAGGCCGGAACACGCGTGAACCAAGGCCGTGAGACCAGGGGCCAAATAACCATCATCGTTGGCGATCAGGATTCTCATGCCCCGATTGTAGAAGTGCACCACCGAGCTGGGGGGCTGCTGCATCAAAAATGACAGTTCTATGGCCCGGCCCTGATAGCATCGCTGGATTCGTCACCGCAGTTCAACCTAGGTAAGCGGCTCATGGCAGTGAAGGTTTTGGTTGTTGAAGACAACCCGGTCGCGCGAGCCTTTTTGTCGCGCGTCGTACGAGAAAGTTTCAGCGATGAAATTCAGATCACGGAAGCGGGTGATTTGGAGTCAGCGCGTCGACAAATCGGCGACATCACGCCCGAGGGTATCCCTTCGTCGGATGATCCGTTCAAGCTCATTTTGGTTGACCTTGAGTTGCCTGATGGCAACGGCATGGAGTTGCTGGCCGCCTTGGCACGTTACCCGGCCACCAAAATCGTCACCACTTTGTACTCTGATGATGACCACCTCTTCCCCGCCTTGCAATACGGGGCGGATGGCTACCTGTTGAAGGAAGATCGCTTTGAGGTGTTGGTCGAAGAGTTGCAAAAGATTGTGCGTGGACAGCCCCCCCTGAGCCCGGCCATCGCCAGGCGTTTGTTGACCCAGTTCCGAGGCAACGGCAGCGAGTCCGCCCCAGCGCCACAGCCGAGCTTTTCGAGCAGTAAGCCGTCACCCCTGCCCCGCAGCAGCCCGCCTGACCACGAGCGGCTTACGCCGCGTGAAAGTGAGGTGCTCACGTACCTCAGCAAGGGCTTCACCATCAAAGAAATTGCCAACCTGATGGGCATCAAGTGGTTCACCGTCAATGACCACATCAAGTCCATCTACAAAAAACTCAATGTCTCGAGCCGTGCCGAGGCCGCTGTCTTGGCGAGCAAACAGGGTCTGGTTTAGGGCCATGACGCCCTGGCGAACAGGCTGAGCGCGAGAGGCCACGCGGCTTGTCTGCGCCACAAACGGTCATGACCTCTTACGAACCCCACACTTTCGGCTCGGCGCAGCACATCAGCACAGGCGCCCATTGGCAAGGTTGGCGTTGGCGCGTCCTGCTGTTCGCGCTTGTCGTGGGAATACTGGCCTGGCTGGCCCTGACCCACCACCTGTCAACCCCGCTGCAAATCGATGCCCACTGGACACGCAGCGCCGACCGGCAGATCGAGCTGGCATCGAGCAGTCACATGGCTCTCAAAAACTATGTGGGGCAAACCGTCATCGCGTTCACCACACCCAAGCCTGCGCAGGAGGTCGTGGTGCCTGATGCGCAAGCCCTGCAACGATCGTCGCGCTGGCTGGTGAAAGACACCGACCGCGAACAGCATATGCAAATGCAGGCGCAGATTGCGCTGTTGGCAGGGCACTCCGCGGTGGGTGTGTTGTTCAGTGGTGGCGACTTGGTCCAGGTGCAGACCCGCGCGCTGGGGTGGTCGGGTCTGCCAGTGCTGTATTGGCTGATCAGCCCCTTGGCGTTTGCTTTGTATGGCGTGGCCGTGGCCGTGTTGTTGGCCAAGCTGAATCGACTCAACGCGTTGTATGCCTTGATGTCTTTGTGTCAGGCGGCGAACTTGACCTTCATCAGTGTGGAGTCTGTGTTGCGGCTAGGTCTGCCAAGCTGGGTAGGCCAACATGATCTGCCCATGCGAATGATGTTTGACTTGGTGACGGCAGCTGCGGTGGTTCACGCGGCATGCATTCACCCCAAAGTGTTGCGGCGAGGCTCGCAGGTGGCCGGCGCCAGCTGGGCAGGTGTGGTCTTGGTGCTGGGCTTGGCTCATCTACAGTGGATTGCACATGTCTGGTGGTGGACCCAAATCGCTTGCGCTTTGCTGGGCGGGCTGACCCTGGTGGTGTTGACCTTGTCTTACCGTACCGAGCCGCACCCTTTTGCCATCGTGCTGCGGCGCTTTGTGGCCATTGCCTTGGGCACATGGATTTTGTTGAGCCTGGCCATCGCTGCGAGCACCACCCTGCCTGAGCTGCGGCATGGGGTATCCGGCATGGGCGTCACGACCTGGTATGTGTTTTTGGCGTCGCTGTTGTTGCTGGTGCCTTTTTTGTCGCGATCCCAGCATGTGATGCGTGAGTTTGCCTTGCTGGCCGCCGTCAGCACCACCGCCATGTCACTGAACCTGCTGTTTGTGGCGGTGTTTTCGCTGGGGCAGTTTGCGTCGTTCGCTTTGTCGCTGTTTTTGTCGATCGGGGTCTATGTGGGCTCGAGACAATGGCTGATCAACCAGCTTCTGGGCAGCAGCCTGCCCAGTGCCGAACGCATGTTTGAGCGCTTGTACCGGGTGGCACGGGAAGTGGAAGAACACCCTGAACGTGCGCCGCGTTTGTTGTCACGCTTACTGCAAGAGCTGTTCGAGCCCCTGGAGTTGCGCATCATCCCCAAAATCGTTGACAGCACCCGTGTGGTGGGGGACGGCTCTGCCTTGCTGTTGCCCATCCCGGTGCTGGCAGCATCCCAAGACGAAGACCCAGACCCTGTGCCGCAGTCGATGATTTTGCGATTCGCTCACCGAGGGCGGCGCTTGTTCACGTTAGAGGACGTTCGACTCACGGATCGCATCATTGAGCAGTTGGGCCGGGCCGTTGCTTATGACAAAGCCGTCGAGCGTGGACGCAATGAAGAGCGCTCAAGACTGGCCCAGGATCTGCATGACGACATCGGCGCGCGCTTGCTCACCCTGATGTACACGGCGCCCACGCCTGAGATTGAGGAGTACGCCCGTCATACGCTGCAAGACCTGAAAACCTTGACGCGCGGCCTGGCGGCCTCGAACCATCGCTTGTCTCACGCCGCGGCTGAATGGAAGTCTGACTTGAGCCAACGGCTGAGCGCTGCACACATTGAGCTTGACTGGCGATGCGAGTTTGATGCCGACACGCAGCTCAATGTGGTGCAGTGGTCGGCGCTGACGCGCATCATGCGAGAACTGATCAACAACGTGATTGCCCATGCGGGTGCCCGCAAGGTGCAGGTTCATTTTCGTTTGTTCCAACGACAAATGACGCTGCAGGTGAGCGACAATGGCGCAGGCAACGCCCCCCAAAGCTGGTCTCACGGACTGGGCCTGGGTGGCATCCGAAAACGAGCCAAGCAACTGGGCGCGAGCGTGGAATGGCAAGAAGCCAAGCCGCGCGGCATCATCTGCTGCGTGATCGCCAACGAATGGGGCCCAGAGCCCTCGGCAAGCCCCGAGCGCTTATCTTATGAACCGGTCAAACGGGCCAATTGAGCCAGCAGGCGATCACAGTCCGCCGTGAAGTCGATGACGCGCTGCTTTTCTTGGGCAACCACGGACGCCGGGGCCCGTGCCACGAAACCTTCGTTGGCCAACTTGGCTCCGGCTTTGGTGACTTCACCCTCTAAGCGCTGAATCTCCTTAGCCAAGCGTTCTTTCTCGGCAGCCACGTCGATCTCGACCCGCAAGGCCAAACGGGTACCCCCTTGAACCGCCACAGCAGACTGCTCGGCCGCCTGACTGAAGGTGGCTTCGTCTTGTAGCACCCTCACCTCTGAGAGTTTGCACAGCACTTGCAGCATCGGCGCACACTGGGTGACGAAGTCGTTGTCCCCAAGCGTCAACAGGGGCACACGCTTGCCGGCAGAGATGTTCATTTCACCACGCAGTTGGCGGCAGGCGCCCACCAAGGCCTTGAGTTTGGCCATCCATGCCTCGGCCTCAGCGTCAATGCGTTCGGGCTGTGACTGCGGATAAGGGGCCAGAACGAGGCTGTCGGCAGCGCCGACGACCTTTTTACCGGCCACGGGTGCAACGCGCTCCCAGAGCTCAGCCGTGATGAAGGGGGTGATGGGGTGCAGCAAGCGCAGTACCGCCTCCAGCACGCGGATCAGGGTAAAGCGAGTAGCGCGCTGGGCCTGCGCGTCACCCTGCTGCAGCTGGACCTTGGCCATCTCGATGTACCAGTCGCAGTATTCATCCCAGACAAATTGGTAAAGCGCTTGCGCCACGTTGTCCAAGCGGTAGTCAGCGAAGCCCTTGGCCACCACGGCTTCAACACGCTGCAACTCGCTGACGACCCAGCGGTCGGCGGCGCTCAGGCGCAGGTCTTGCGGAGCGGATTGCACCCCGCAGTCATGCCCCTCACAGTTCATGAGAACGAACTTGGTGGCGTTCCAGAGTTTGTTGCAGAAGTTGCGGTAACCGTCGCAACGCTTGGCGTCGAAGTTGATGTTTCGCCCCAAGCTGGCCAAGGCGGCAAAGGTGAACCGGAGGGCGTCGGCGCCAAACGCGGGGATCCCGACGGGAAACTCTTTCTCGGTCTCTTTGCGCACCTTGGGCGCGGTCTCGGGCTTGCGCAAACCCTTGGAGCGTTTGTCGAGCAAGCTGGGCAGATCAATGCCGTCGATGAGGTCTACCGGATCGAGCACGTTGCCCTCGGACTTGGCCATCTTCTTGCCCTGAGCGTCACGCACCAGGCCGTGGATGTACACATGCCGAAAAGGTACTTTGCCCGTGAAGTGGGTGGTCATCATGATCATGCGGGCCACCCAGAAGAAGATGATGTCAAAGCCGGTGACCAAGACGCTGGAGGGTAAAAACAAATCCAACTCGCGGGTCGACTCGGGCCAGCCTAAGCTTGAAAACGGCACCAGGGCCGAGGAGTACCAGGTATCGAGCACGTCTTCGTCGCGCGTCAGGGGTCCGTCGTAACCGGCCTGGGCAGCCTGGCTTCGGGCCTCTTGTTCAGATCGCGCCACAAACAGCTCACCCTGGCTGCCATACCAGGCTGGGATTTGATGCCCCCACCACAGCTGGCGCGAAATGCACCAGTCTTGGATGTTGCTCATCCATTGGTTGTAGGTGTTGACCCACTGCTCGGGGAAAAAGGTGACTTCACCCTGGGCCACCACATCGATGGCTTTTTGCGCGATGCTGCGACCATCAGCGCCCGGCTTGGTGGTGGCCACGAACCATTGGTCGGTCAGCATGGGCTCAACCACCTGGCCCGTGCGGGCGCAACGCGGCACCATGAGCTTGTGCTTTTTGACTTCGACGAGCAAGCCTTGGGCCTCCAGGTCGGCCACAACGCGCTTGCGCGCGACAAAGCGATCCAGGCCGCGGTAGGCCTCGGGGGCGTTGTCGTTGATTTTGGCATCCAGCGTCAAGACGGGGATGATGGGCAGGCCATGGCGCTGGCCGACGGCGTAGTCGTTGGCATCATGCGCCGGCGTGACTTTGACCACCCCGGTCCCGAACGCGCGGTCGACGTAGTCATCTGCGATCACGGGAATGCTGCGCCCACACAAGGGCAAACACACCTGGCGGCCGACCCAGGCTTGGTAACGTTCGTCGTCTGGGTGAACCATCACGGCGACGTCGCCCAGAAGCGTCTCGGGGCGGGTGGTGGCCACGACCAGCGCGCCGCTGCCATCTTCCAGGGGGTAGCGAATGTGCCACAGGGAGCCGTCTTCTTCTTCGCTCTCGACCTCCAAATCAGACACGGCTGATTTGAGCACGGGATCCCAATTGACCAAGCGTTTACCGCGGTAAATGAGGCCCTCTTCAAACAAGCGAACGAAGGTCTCGGTGACCACGCTGGAGCGCTTGTCGTCCATCGTGAAGTACTCGAACGGCCAGCTCACAGAGTCGCCCATGCGGCGCATTTGACGGGTGATGGTGGAACCGGACTCGGCCTTCCAATCCCAGACGCGGGCCACGAAGTTTTTGCGGCCCAAGTCATGGCGCGTCATGCCTTGGGCTTGCAACTGGCGCTCGACCACGATTTGGGTGGCAATGCCCGCGTGATCGGTGCCTGGCACCCACAGGGTGTTGGCGCCGCACATGCGGTGGTAGCGGGTCAAGGAATCCATGATGGTTTGGTTGAACGCGTGCCCCATGTGCAGCGTACCCGTGACGTTGGGCGGGGGCAGCTGGATGGCAAACGAGGGCTTGGCTGGATCCAGCGTGGGGTCATAGACACCACTGTCTTCCCACAAGGGCCCCCAGTGGGCTTCGATGGCAGCAGGTTCGAAAGAGGGGGCAAGTTCGGTCATGGGGGGACAAAGTCACAAAATGAAGGCGGCTTATGGCGCAGGACACGCATTGTAGAGGTGTGACTTCAGGGCAAAATGGCATGCATGAGCGACCCTTCTTACTCGCTGATCACCACGCGCAGCGCTTTTCAAGAGGCCCTGCGTTCGGCTTTGTTGTCGCTGCGAACTCTGTCTTGTCGACAGGTATTTCTCAGTGATCTCGACTTTGCTGACTGGCCCTTGAGCGACCCTGAAGTGATTGACGCGTTGGGTCAATGGGCCGCGTCGCACCGCAGCCTGACCCTGCTGGCCAGTCACTTTGATGCCTTCCCTCGGCATCATGCGCGCTGGATCAACTGGCGCCAGCCCTGGTCGCACATCGTGAGCTGCCAGGTCGCCGACGAGGCCGATGTACCGCAGCTGTTGACCCAGTTGTTCATCCCGGGGCAGGTGGTGATTCGTCTGGTTGAGCGGTCTGCTTTCCGTGGCAGCGTGGCTCGGGGAGAAGGTGACCTCGCTCAGGCCGAGGAGGGGCTTGCATCAATTTTGCAACGGTCCCAAGCGTCCTTCCCGGCGACAACTCTGGGCCTTTAGGGGATACCCGGTGTTGTGCATACAATGCTCGGCTAGGAGTTTGTCGGACTTGGGATTTCCGGCTGAGGAATAACGGACCGCCGGGGACGATTTTCAGCCGACGATCCCAGGTCCGACAGGCTCCTGGACTCCCGGGAATGCACAGAATTTCCTGGCCTGATTACCGAGAAAACATGGCCGGTTCGATCCAATTTGGTGTTGCGCCGGTAACCCATTCCCTTTTTAGAGGAAAAGTATGAAAACGTCGCTCCTATTGGCCTCCCTCGTTGCTGTTGCTGCCCTGACCGCTTGCGGCAAGAAGCCCTCTGATGAAACCGCCGCTGCCGCAGCGGCCGTGAACAACGCAGCGTCGGCTGTGTCACAAGCCGCCACGGCGACAGCCACCGCGGTGAACACGGAGGCTGCCTCTGCAGCAGCTGCCACCACCAACGCGGCGGCGGCGGCAATGTCCAGCGCAGCCTCTGCTGTGAGCAATGCTGCCTCAGCCGTCTCGGCAGCCGCAGACGCTGCGGCATCGAAGTAAACGGCAAACACCCAGCGGTAAACACCCAGCAGAACAGCTGGGTCAAGCTGATAGCCAGTAAAAGCAAAAGCCGCCCTGAGGCGGCTTTTGCTTTTACTGGCATTTGTTTTTGCTGGATGCAACCCTGCGCGGGCCCGGACTCGGGGGAATGTTCGCCGCCGCCCGACATCAGCAAGAGCTTAAACAAATCAAGGCCCGTGCAGGCCTTGATTGATTGATTTGGGGTGGCTGATGGGGCTCGAACCCACGACAACAGGAATCACAATCCTGGACTCTACCAACTGAGCTACAGCCACCGAAGAGGGGCTCATTATAGCCTCGGATTGACCTCGAGAGGGCCTGACGGTGACAGCCCAGCGCAAAGCATGCTCAGGCGGGTCGGGTCCAGGCGGTCACGCGGTTGCGACCGGTCTGTTTTGAAACGTACAGCGCTTGGTCGGCTTGATCGATCAACTCCTCCAAGGTAGTGGCCCCCTGGCTGAGAGTGGCCACACCAAAGCTCGAGGTGATGCGTTTGACATTGTTGCCGCGAACGCCCTCGTTGGCGTGGGTTTCAATCTGCGCGCGAATTCGCTCGGCCACGGCCAGGGCATCTTCAAGCGAGGTGTTGGGCAGGGCAATACAAAATTCTTCACCACCGTAGCGGCACAAAATATCAGGTTGGCGTAAGCCGGATGCCAGGGCTTTGGCCACCACTTGAATCACTTGGTCACCGACGGCGTGACCATAGAGGTCATTGAATTGCTTGAAATGGTCGATGTCAGCCATCAGGCAGCAGTAGCTGGTGTGTTGCAGTTTGGCGTCGGAGAATTGCTCGCCCGCTTGCTCAAAGAATGCGCGACGATTGAAGCAGCCGGTAAGGGTGTCGCGCGAAGCCAAGCGCTTCAGTTCAATGTTTTGCTCTTCAATGCGTTCGCGAGACAGCTCCAGCGCAGCAAGGGTGTTACGCAGGTCTTCGTTCGCACGATGAATGTCACTGACGTCGTCGAAGGTGATCATTGAGCCCCGATTGCGGCCCTTGCCGTCGGTCACCGGGGTGCAGTTGACCATGAGCTGGATCGGCGGGCCCGATGGGCGAGCCAGGGTCAGTGGGACTTCTTGAATGGGCTCTGCCTTGTGCAAAGCCTGAACCCAGGGAAGCTTTTGGATGGCGTCTTCATCGGCGTCTTGAAACAGCCAGGAAAAGCTGGTGATGGCTTGGCCGTTGAGAGACTCCAAGGCTTCGGGCTGCAGGTGACGGAAGGTATCGTTGGCCAACACGACACGCGACTGCTGATCGACGATAACAAGCCCCACAGGCAGTGTGTCGAACGCTTTGCGAACGCGGTCGGGGACGGTGGCCGAGGGGTTGAGGTATTGCATGGCTCGGCGCAGGTAGATGTAGCTGAGCACGAAGCCGCCCACACTCAACACCAAAAGCAATTTGGCATGGGGTCGCTTGAGAATGTCGTCCAGCCCGGCGCTCGCCTTGGGCTTGAAGCGAATGTCAATTTCACCCATCAGCTCATTGCCATTGGTGACGGGGATCCGCATGTGATCGAGCGTGGAGGGGCCGCCCAGCGCACCGAGTGCAGCGACCGTCTCACCACGCTGAAATGCCACTGCACCGTCACTGCGGCGCAGTGTGATGGCCCGAATGTCAGTGTCTTGAGCGAGCACCCGCTGCATGACACGACCGAGCAGGATTTCATTGCGATCCGCCATCAGGCCGGTGATTTGAATGGCCAGCACCTCGGCTGCGCGCTGGCGTTGATGGACCAAGGAGTCGTCGGGTCGCGGAAAAATGCCCAGCACCACGTCTGACAAAAAGACCAGCGTCAGCAGCAACGATATCAAGCCCATGCTGATGCGAGCGACTGGCCCCAAGTGCAAGAAAGCGGCGAGACTCATAAGACGCTCAGGCGCTCAAGCGTTGTTGTCAAACAGCGCGCCGACGGCTCGCTCATCGAGCAGGGCCTCAGCGTTTTGCGGGAAATCCCAACCCAGTGCACCAGCATCGTCCGGCAAAATGGCCAACAAATCGATGTGGCGCCAAGTGGGCACGGACACGACCAGGCTGGCCAGCAAACCGCCTGAGCGTACCGACCACCACACGGCACTGGCCGTCAGAACAACGCCCGTGGCTTGGGCTGCATCGACGGCCACCTGGGTGCCCACAACTACCTCGTCTTTGTGGGATGAATGCGTGGTGGTGCCCAAGGGGCGCAACTCGGTGTTGGCGCGCACGGACAGATTCGATAGGCCATCCAACAAGCTGATTTTGAAGAGATACTCACTCGAGACAACGGTCGGGGTGAGCGCAAGCGCCTCTGGCGCCTCAGGGGTCACCACCTCGCCTGGGATCCCACGTGGGGGTGGCGCTGGTGCTGGCGCTATGGTTGTCGCTGGCGGCTGCTCAACAGGTGCGCGCTCAATGGCTCGCGTCACGTCTTGGGGCGCGATGCCACCGGCCAGGTCAGTGGCATCGACGATGTCTTTGATGCCCTCGTCGCTGGCTGAGGTCTCAACCACATCGCTCGATGATGGGCGTGCGCTGGATCTCCCGGCGCCAGCTTGATCTTTGCCAGGCTTTGACGCGACGGGGGCGGCCGTGCTGGGCGCGTCGGCAGGCGTGGCTTTGGGGGACGCTGGCGCGGGTGGCGGGGTCGGCGTCACCGAGGGTGTGGGTGCAGCTGGGGGTGCCGCCTCGGGCGGATTGATGCGCAGATCAAAGGTCACGCGTGCGGCCACCGCGTCCTGGGGCCCCACGCCCGCGCCGGTGCCATGTCCGTCAGAGACCGACACCCGGAAGGTCGGCGGCGTGACCCCGTCGCCGGTGTAGACGAAGCTCACTCTTGCAGCCAGCAGCTCGGCTTGGGTGAATTGGGTCACCGCAACACCCGGCTGGCCAGCGATTTCGAAGCGCCCTTGGCTCACGGCGCTGACCGTGAAGCTCAAGCTGCTCGCAGCATCGTCCACATCGGTGGCTTGCAGGTTGAAGGCTGTGAGAGTCACTTTGGGCGAGGTGTCTAGAATGAGGTTGACGTGTTTAATCACGGCCAAATCGTTGACGGGCAGCACGTTCAGCGTCACCTGGTTGGCGGTCGGGTCTAGATCCACGCCGCCTTGTGCTGTACCACCGTCATCTCGCACTTGGAAAGTGAATTGGGCCAAGGCGCTGCCAAATGCATCGACCGGTGGGGTGTAGCGGAGCCGGCCCGCGGAGAGGTCAGCCGCGCCGATCCACTGGCCTTCAGTGACAGCCACACCGGAGAGCTCCAGGCGACCCTGCTGGGGGACGCTTCGTATCACCACCTCGGCCAGGCTGTTGGCGACCAGATCGGTATCGGTGAATGAAAAATCAGCGACGCTGAATGTGTAGGTGGCGTCTTCGTTCAGGGTCACTTGGCGGTCCAGCCCCTGAGGGGCTTCATTGACATTGGTGACCTGGACAATGAGCGCTTGGCTGCTGCTGAGCAAACCGTTTGACACGCCAACGCTCACTTGAAACGTGCGGGCGACTTCAAAGTTCGGCGCCGCGATGAAGCGCAACTCGCCGGTTTGGCTGTTCATCGAAAACAGCGCCGCATCAGTGCCGCCTGTGATGCTATATGTCAGGCTGCCAATGTTGGTGGTGGCCACCACGGTGGTCACTGGCAAGGTATTTTCTGCCACGTTCACGCTGGCCGTGGCACTTCCGCCATCGCTGGTAATCACCGGGGCGACGTCGTTGGCGTTGGTCACGGTGACGGAGATCGCCTGGGTGTCGCTGGTCACGCCGTCCGAGACTTGTACCGTCACCTGGTAGACGTTGTCGGCGTTGGCGTCAGTGGGCGCTTCATAGTCGGGTGGCGTGAGCAGCGTCAATGCCCCGGTGTTGCTGTTGATGCTGAAACGGGCAGCGTCGGCACCGCCACTGATGCTGTAGGTCAAGGTTGATCCGTCGGCATCTGTGGCTGTCACGGTGGTGACTGCCGTGGTGTTCTCTGCCACCGACACACTGGCGGTGGCGCCACCGGCATCACTCGTGATCACCGGGGCGTTGTCGTTGGTGTTGGCCACCGTGACGAAAATCCCTTGGCTACCCGTAGTCAGGCCGTCCGAGGCTTGCACCGTCACTTGGTAGATGTTGTCGGTGTTGGCGTCGGCAGGGGCTTCATAGTTGGGCGCGTTGAGGAATGTCAAAGCCCCCGTGCTGCTGTTGATGCTGAACAAAGCTGCGTCTGCACCACTGACACTGTAGGCCAAGGTCGATCCCTCGGCATCTGTGGCTGTCACGGTGGTGACTGCCGTGGTGTTCTCTGCCACCGACACACTGGCCGTAGCGCCACCCGCATTGCTGGTGACGACCGGCGCATCGTTGACCGCCGCCACGCTGATGTTGCGCGTGCCCGTGTTGCTGTTCGCGCTGCCGTCGTTGACGACAAAGCTCACTGTGCGGGTCGCCGTGCTCGGGTTGTCGCTGCTGTTGACGTAGGTGATGCTGCGCAAGGCAGTTTCGTAGTTCGCTACCGTCGCGCTGCCGGTGAGCGTCAGCACGCCGGTGCTGGAGTTCCAGCTTCCCGTGATGCCGTTTTGTGTGGCGAAGGCCAACGTGTCCTCGGCGCTCGCAAAGCCGGTGGAGATCGTCACCGTGGCGCTGCTCAGGTTCGTGTTTTCGGCATCGCTGAGGGTCAGGCCAGCGTCGATGGCAGTGGCTGCGCCGTTCTCGGTGTAGGCCACTGTACCGCCGGTCATGGTGACGACCGATACGTCGTTAACCGCCGCCACGCTGATGTTGCGCGTGCCCGTGTTGCTGTTCGCGCTGCCGTCGTTGACGACAAAGCTCACTGTGCGGGTCGCCGTGCTCGGGTTGTCGCTGGTGTTGACATAGGTGATGCTGCGCAAGGCCGTTTCGTAGTTCGCTACCGTCGCGCTGCCGGTGAGCGTCAGCACCCCGGTGCTGGAGTTCCAGCTGCCCGTGATGCCGTTTTGTGTGGCGAAGGCCAGCGTGTCCTCGGCGCTCGCAAAGCCGGTGGAGATCGTCACCGTGGCGCTGGACAGGTTGGCGTTGTCAGCATCGCTGAGGGTCAGGCCA
>JANMGB010000093.1:0-1891 GCA_031374415.1 Burkholderiales bacterium | reverse complement strand
GACATTTCTTAATTCAGTTTGGCAACCAGTTTGGTGAGTGGCGTGACAAAATACATCCGGCTCCTTCAAACCACGACTGACCAGAAATGAATTGTTACACAAAAATTCATCAATCATCTAGATCAAAATAATGAAATCAGGCATTGAAATCGACATCCAACCACACTATCGAGAGAAGGAAAGAGTGCGAAAAAGAATTGGGTTGACGGGCTCTCTTTGTCCAGGATCATTTTCATCCTCTACAATTTACATCATCATCGCGCTAATCACTGTCGTCGCCAGGACAACAGCGCTAAAAGACAGAGCAGTTGCGCTGCTCTCAATCAACTCGTCGGGATTCGTCGTCGTTCCCTTTTGCTCGGGTCGTGCCGCCGCTGTCGTCGCCGCTGCTGCAACACTCTGAGCTGCTTCGAGCTTGATCTGCAGCTGTGCCTCGGCCGAGCGCACGTTGGTCATGAGCTGACGCGCCGCCAAGCGGTGCTCGACGACGGCGCGCTTCTTCTTGCCGTTGGGGCCGACCGGGTTGACAAAGGCGACTTCGACGGCGACGACGACGTCGCTGTCGATCGGCACGTTGCGCTCGACGTCGCCAAAGACGCTCGGCGCGGCGACAAAGCTAAACTGGTGTCGGTGGACGACCTTGGTGCGCAGCTGGTTGTCGGGGTGCTCGGCAAAGCTGAATGTCCAACCTTCGCGGGCGCCGCCCGCCGCGACGTCGTAGAGCGTCTTGCGCTCGCCGCTCTTGTCCTCGACCTCGACCAGAATGATGTCCGACGACGCAAACGGAAACTGGTTCAGCGACTCGGCCTTGACCTGGAAGTGGATCGGCTGGTCCTGGAAGAACGCCGTCTTGAGCGGGCCAAAGGCAAACGTCGGCGCCGCAAACTCGCCGTGCGACGTCATCGAGCCGTTGACGGCCAGCAGGCCCTGCACGACGGCGCAAAAGTCCTCGGTGTCGAGCGTCGCCGTCACCTGCAGCGGCGCCGTCGTGCTGCTCGTCGGGCACGCCGGCGTGCCGGCGATGCTCGGGTGGCACTGCACCGCAAACGAAAACGTGTACGCGCCGTCCAGCTGGCACAGCTCGCGCGGATCGAGCGCAAACGTGTATCGCTGCTGGCACGCGCTCGTCGCGTCGTCGGCGCACAGCGCGTTGTCGACTGCGCCCTTCTGCTCGGCGCCGACGCCCGCCGGCGCGCCGATCGACAGCAGGCTCGCCGTGCGCAGCGGCGACGCGAGCGACAGCGCCAGCGTCAGCGTCGCATTGCCCGTCGTCAGGTCAAACAGTTGCCGCGTCACGGCAGCGAGCAGGCGCGGCTCGTCCAGAATGCGCACCTGCGTGCTGATGTCGCGGATCACGCGCGGCTGCACAATCTCGAAGCGAACCACCGACGACACGTCGCGCTGGCCCAACGCCACGCCGTCGAGCGTGCCCAGCGAGTCCTGGTAGAACACGGTGCCGGCGCCGCGAAACCACACGTGCGTCGCGTTCTCGCCACGCACCAGGCCGCAGTCGGTCGTCCACGGAATGCCCGACACGTACGTGTCGCGGCACACCGGCGCATTGCTGGCCGAGTCGATCGCCCAGCTGCTCTGCACGCCCTTGCGCCAGTTGGCGCCCGGATAGTTGCACGCCGCGTTGTTCTCGTTGAGCACGATGCGGTTCACGATGCGGTCGCGCACAGCGGCGTGCTGCACCGCAATCTCGATCGAGTTTGTGCCCACCACGCGACCCGGCTCCAGCGAGATCGGCGCCTCGGTTTTGGTGTCGTCGATCGTGCTGATCAGGTACTGCGCCGCGCACGTCGCAATCGGCGCACACGCATCCGCATCCGACTGCAGATGAGCCGAGCGGCACGCCTTGGTGTTCAGAGTGGCGGCTTGAACCGCCTCG
>JANMGB010000089.1:0-1186 GCA_031374415.1 Burkholderiales bacterium | reverse complement strand
GCCACACCGACGCCGTCGTCGCCACGCCGCGGGCGGCTCGCCGTCTGTTCCGCGTCACGCCCGCCGTCGTCGACAACCTTAAGAGCCAGGGCCAGGGCCGTCTCGCTTCAATGCCCGTGCATCCGCAGTTTAACGTCACCGAGCTCGCCGCTGCCGGCAAGCAAGCCGACCTCGAGCTGCGACTCAAGGCGCTCGCAGCCAAGAGTGTTGTCGAGTTGGCGCGCGAGAAGACGCCGCCGCCGCCACCGCCGCCACTCAAACAGTGAGCGGTGAGCAATTGAACTCTTTAGCTCTGCGTGTCGCAGTTGGCAAGCGGCAAGCCGGGCTCGAGAGATTTTCGGAGCCTTGAAGTTTGAGTGTTGTTCGCGCTCGCGGTGACTGTGTGCTGAATGTCGTTGTGTGCGTCGTCGTCGTGTTGGTGTTGTTTGCTTTTGCTTCAGTGACTGAGCTGATTCTTCGCTGCAAGACGACGAAAGGCGTCGTCGAGAGACGCGTCAAGCACGACGCTGGAGACGTCCACGTGCGTCGATGATTTGCATGTCGCTCCGCTCTCACACCTTGTCTCCAGCTATCGGTTATGGGTCTGACGGAGGTGCCGTCCGAGTTGTTCCGCATGAATAACGTGAAGAAACTCTGGCTCTCCTACAACAACCTTTGCTCTCTGCCGAGCGAAATTGCGCTCCTGACGACGCTCGAAGTGCTCTTTGTGCGATTATCAAAGCGATTGGATCGTGATCTGACCAAACGCCATGTTGTTTCAGGTCAACAACAACCAGCTCACGTCTCTTCCGCCCGAGCTCGGTCTGCTGACCAATCTCAAGGAGCTCAACGTGCGGCACTCGAGGCAGGCGGATCGTGATCTTACCCTGCGTCTCGTGCTTTCAGGTCGGCGACAACCAGCTCACGTCGCTGCCTGCTGAAATCGGCCAGCTCACGAGGCTCGAGCTGCTCTCAGTGCGAGATTCGAGCTGACTGGATCGTGATCTGACCACAAGTTTGTGCTCTAGGTCAGCAACAATCAGCTCAAATGGCTCCCGGCCGAGCTGGGCCAGTTGTCGAAGCTCGCGCTCCTCTATGTGCGAGACTTGGGTCCTCTTGATCTCGTTCCTGACTTGTTCTCCTCTCTGCAGCTTCACGGAAACCCACTGCCGACGGTCGCTGGTTTGCCGATTGGAAACCCACTGCC
>JANMGB010000083.1:0-39763 GCA_031374415.1 Burkholderiales bacterium | reverse complement strand
CAAAAATCACTCTTCAAAGCCATCAACATCCCCACACCAACCCCAGCCAACCTCGCCAAACCCCGTTTGTAGTCTGCACTTTTTGATTCACTTCTATATGAATCAATCACTTAGGCGCCGTAAGTGTCGAACTCGGGGGGGATGAATAACCCCAAAGCCGAGGCGCTGGCCCAGCTGCAGCCCCTGGCCTTTGTAGACGACTACCTGCCCTTCCTCAAGGACGTTCCGGAACAAACTCATGCCGCCTTGGTGCTGCGTCAGCCGAATGGCTCACCCAATGCGGGACCCGCGCTGCAATCGGTGCATTCACAACATGCCGACCTTGCCGCGTTTGCTCAGTGGTGGCTGTCTGATGAACAACAAGAACAACGAGAAAGAACATGAACCTACCTGTAGCGGCTTGCGGGTCGTTACGTTCAGAGCGTCTGAGAGTTGTTGGGAGAGCTTGCTCGTACCGCATCACGGCTTGACCAACTTTGTCTAATACTTGACGGTTACTTGGCAAACTCCAAAAAACGCTAGGGCCCATAAATTGAATCCATAGATAGGCTTCAGCTGCAAGCATGTCAGCATCGACGTCCCGGTCAAGATTGAATCGTGCGAAAATCGCCAGCAGTTAACCTTGGCCTTGATTTTTCAACAATTTTCTAACAATGAAGCGACGCGAAAAACCGATATCTCTTGAGACACCGGCTTCATCATAAATAAAAGGAATTCTCAACTGCTTCCGGTCGAGCAACTCGATTTCCCAAAAAGCCTCGCCAATGAATTCAAATTGCAGACGATTGCCTTGGACAATTTTGAGGGACCTGAAATTACCAGTGGTATAACTTCCCCCAAGAAAAGCTTTGTCTATCAATTTAAATTGTTTGCTCAACAAGCAAATTACCAAAACCTCCTCGAAAGGGACGTCATAGGTCAAAAAAAGAACGTAGCACACATCCCACCGCACAGCAGCCTCCAACAATGTCCCCGGAACACGCCCGTCGGTTGGAACTCCATTAAGTAAGACGCGACCGATGGCAGAGCCACATTTGTCCACACCTTCACTTTGAATGGATAGCTCGTTCATTAATCGCATTTGATGTGGCACCATCATATTTACCAGATAACACTCATACCAAATGCAGCCAACGACCCTCCAATGAATGCACCAAGGGTGACACATACAGGAGCGCCTGGGCCGCATACAAGTCCCGCTGCGCCCGCGCTGACCATGCTGCCAACGATTCCCGCACCCGTAATTGCCCCAATGCCATTAAGTTAAGCCAGTATCAGTTGGGCGGGAGGAGTTTCAAGGCTATAGTTTGCGCTTGGGATCAATGTTGGCCGGCCCCAAGAGGCGAGCGTCAGACACCAACCAGGGTTTCAAAACCACTGTGAATGGCATAGCCCTCCCTGCGGCTTCAAGACGCTGGGCATTACTGTGATGGACGGTAATTTTATCATCTTGAGGGCGAATTGCACCAGCCAGTTTGCTTCCATAGTCTGGATTGGGAAAGGTGAAGTGCTCCGCCGAGCTAAAGTCATAAAGATCTTTACCTGAAGAAACCCAAGATTTGAACGAACACATCAAAGCCGATGAATTTTGGACTTGGCTTACGGCCATTTTGACTGTGCTTTTCAGTTGAAATCCTCGTACTGAGGTTAGGATATCGCGATCCGCATCGCTACCACGCTGTTGGGCCTTTACAATGGCGAACCCGTTGGGCGTATTGTCACATAGCGTCTCAATTTCGAGTGTCAACCAACCGGATGACGGGTCCCATTTGGGGAATCCATTAGTACCTTGAATGCGTGGTAATACACCAACCCACCTGTTAGATGAACCTTCAAACTCAGCCTTCTTATTGGTCAAGAAAACATCACGGTGATATTTCTGAGTTTCGAAAATTGACTGGTGCTGCTTAAAGTGCGAAGGGGTCTCAAACTCATAAACTTTACCCCTATCACGATTCAAAATATATGTTCGAAGAAACTTTCCGGACAGAGGATTATCCAAGCTCGGAACCAGCTTTTCGCAACTGTCTGCTAACCGAAGATAAAATGCAGCCAACTCGTCTAGAGAGAGATTTTTCAAATAGTCCAAAACTATACCCCAAAAAATTTTAATTAACAGATGCCTTATTGACTTCTTTAGCGTAAAGACGGATCAAATACTGCGCCGCAGCATGTATATCAAATTCCACATCGATGTGATCAGGCAACGGGGACATCGCTGCCCCGACGCGCAAGTCATAAACCCCATCATCGGTTTGCACATAGGCATCAATCATGCTCGCTTTGAGACCAAACATCCCCGTCCTGGGCCCTCCTTGGCTTTTGTCCTTAATCCAGCGTCCGGCAGGTGCCCAGCTGACAAGGACCGTGTAGAAGTGGTGACGTTTCATCCCTGGCAGGGTCTTCAGCGCAAAGCCGTAGGACAGCTCCCCATCTATTTGATCCAGCGGAGGTAGCTTTTCAAACAGTCGGCCTCGTGACGGGAACACATTTTCTAGCGTAACGATCCTGTCAAACAAGTCTGCGGAAAGCTGAGCTTGAGCCTCAGAACGTGTAGATTCAGGGGCCTGCGTTGCTGGTGGGGATGCGAGAGATGCTCCCCAACTCGCAAGCCCAAGCCCAGCCAACAAAACAACCCGGTAGATTCGATGCCAGGTACGCATTCTTTACGCTGCCGCCTTATTGGCAGACAAATCCCAACCCCCAACCTCGTTGCCCACATTGGCACTGCCATCCGCCTTGGACCCTTTGTATTGCCAGACGATCTTGGCATATTTGAGGGTGAAGGTTTCCGTGGGCAGGCCGCTTGAGGGTACATTGGTCTCGGTACTGGCGACGATGGCGTTGCTGAGCTTAAGGGTCAGGTAGTTGGTACGAACCGTCCCCGATGCACGGAAGAATTGAATTTCCACGTCGTAGGCATAGGCCGCCGAACATGCCTCCCACAAATAAACGCTCGCCTTGTCCAGCTCCTTGGTGAAAAACATCGGTGCATGCTCACAGCGCTCTGCACCGTGAGCGCCGGCCGTCGACGAAGTCGCGGAGGTTGGTTGGTGAACGTCTTGGGCCCAGGAGGTGACTTCCAGCCAACCCTTGTGGTCAGAATCGGTCGACTCACCGGGGATGTCTTTGGAGTTGGTCTTCTTGGTGAACTTAAGGTAAATGTCTTTCATGCTTCGCTCTCTCGTGTTGGTGTTGCCGTTCGACTTCCGAACCGCATCACTCTACCCTCAAGGCCACGCCTGCCAACCCCCCCATAAGGGGGACTGGCCTGGCCGCACTGGCCAATTGGCTTTATGTCAAGCGATTGGGTTGGCTATTCTGGTGTCGATGTGGCAATTTCTAGAGTCTTGCGGCACACGGAGCCTCGTGGTTGTCAAGCAGGAGTAGCCAACATGCCCGCCCCTCAGAAAACCATCGACCATGGCACCTTGCGCCGCCTGGTCCATGCCGGTGCGCACATCGGCGCCGATGTGGTCGGCGCAGTTGGTGGCTGGGGCGTCGTCATCAACTACGGCCTTGTCAGCCCAGCCAGATGCTGGCCGCCATCCGAGGCGAGCCGCCACACCTGGTGCCCCGTCTCAGTGAATTCGAAAGGTTGATTTCGCCAAAGCGAACACGTGGCGCATGGGCAAGCTGAGCTTGCAGGAATGCAGTACGCGGGGATATTGCTCCTGAGGCACCCTCCTGGATCCCCGCCTTTGCGGGGATGACGGGCGCGGGCGCGGGTGCGGGTGCGGGTGCGGGTGCGGGTGCGGGTGCGGGTGCGGGCGCAGGCGCAGGCGCGGATGGCGGGCGCAGGCGGGGATGACGGGCGCAGGGTTGGGCCTCTCCCCACGTCATTCCCGCGCAGGCGGGAATCCAGCAGCCTGTGTACTTCGCCACTGGCCTCGCAGCAATTCAAGCATTCAAATCCATTGAGACAGGGCACCAGGGCAAATCCACGCCCACGTCAAAGACAAACTTCAACGGACACCCCGGCCAAGCCGGGGTGTCTCCCGCCCCCTCACCACGCAAGATCAGTCAGCCTGTTTGCGCAAGAACGCTGGGATTTCGATCTCGTCCATGCCGTTGCTGGCCAGGGCGTCGACTTTGGCCGCCGCCGTGCGGCCGTTGCGCCAGACGCTGGGGGTGTTCATGCCCGCGTAGTCGTGGTGGGCGCCGCCGCCCTGGGCTTGGGGGCTGACAGCATGGCCGGAGGACATGTGGTGATGGTGCATGGACCCCGAAACAAGCGAGTTGTCGGTGCCGGTGCGCAGCATGGGTGCCGTGTGCACCACGCTGATCGGTGCCTGTTGGCGCTTGACTGGGCTCAGGCCGGTGGCGATGACGGTCACGCGAAGTTGGTCGCCCAAAGTTTCGTCGTAGGCGGTGCCGTAGATGACGTGCGCATCTTCGGCCGCGTAGCGACGAATGGTGTTCATCGCGTTGCGTGACTCGGACAAGCGGAAGGTGGTGCGGTTGGCCGCAATCAGGACCAGCACACCCCGCGCGCCTGAGAGGTCGATGCCTTCGAGCAGAGGGCAGGCCACGGCCAGTTCGGCAGCCTTGGTCGCGCGGTCAGGACCGCCCGCTGTGGCCGTGCCCATCATGGCTTTGCCAGGCTCGCTCATCACGGTTTTGACGTCTTCGAAGTCGACGTTGACGAGGCCAGGGATGTGGATGATGTCGCTGATGCCGCCCACCGCGTTGCGCAGCACGTCGTTGGCGTGAGCGAAGGCTTGGTCTTGGGTGACGTCGTCGCCCAGCACGTCGAGCAGCTTGTCGTTAAGGATGACGATCAGGGAGTCGACGTTGGCTTCGAGCTCGGCCAGGCCGGCATCGGCTGCGCGCAGGCGACGGTGGCCTTCGAAGTCGAAAGGCTGGGTGACCACGCCCACGGTCAAGATGCCCATTTCTTTGGCCACGCGGGCAATCACAGGGGCCGCACCCGTGCCCGTGCCGCCACCCATGCCGGCGGTGATGAACAGCATGTTGGCGCCGGTGATGGCTTCGCGGATTTGATCCACGGCCTCTTCGGCTGAGGCCTTGCCTGCCTCGGGCTTGGCACCTGCGCCCAGACCGCTTGCGCCCAGTTGGATGAGTTGGTTGGCGGTGGAGCGGGTGAGCGCTTGCGCGTCAGTGTTGGCGCAGATGAAGTCCACGCCTTGAACGCCGTGGGCGATCATGTGCTCGACAGCGTTGCCGCCGCCGCCGCCCACGCCGATGACTTTGATTTGGGTACCGCGTTCGAAGTTGTCGATCATTTCGATGCTCATGGTGTTTCTCCTGAAAGTTTGCAGTGGCAGTTGCCGTAGGGGTTGGGGGTACTACCTTGAACTTCACACGCGTCGTTTTGTCCGGATGGGTCCGAATCTTTTATGGAATTTTTCGGGGGGCCGGTGGCCTCACGATGGAAGATGATGGGTTTCATGGGAGTATGTTTTCAGATTAAAAGTTGCCTAAGAACCAATCTTTGAATCGGCCCATGGTGGTCTTGACGGAGCCGGCTTGTTGGGCTGCGCGCAAGCCGCGGGCGCGGCCGAGGCGAGCTTCTTCGAGCAGGCCCATGACGGTGGCTGAACGGGGGTTGGAGACCATGTCGAACAGCGCACCGCTGTAGGTGGGCACGCCTTTGCGCACGGGCTTGAGGAAGATGTCTTCGCCCAGCTCGATCATGCCGGGCATGACGGCCGTGCCGCCCGTGATGACGATGCCGGAGGACAGCAGTTCTTCAAAGCCGCTTTCGCGAATGGCTTGGTGCACGAGGGAGTAAATTTCTTCTACGCGCGGCTCGATGACGCCCGCCAGCGCTTGGCGGCTGAGCATGCGGGGGGAGCGGTCGCCCAAACCGGGGACTTCGAGTTGATCGTTGGGGTCGGCCAGCAGTTGCTTGGCCACACCGTAGGCGACTTTGATTTCTTCGGCGTCTTTGGTGGGGGTGCGCAAGGCCATGGCGATGTCGCTCGTGATGAGGTCGCCGGCAATGGGGATGACGGCCGTGTGGCGAATGGCGCCGTCAGTGAAGATGGCCAGGTCGGTCGTGCCGGCACCAATGTCCACCAGGGCCACGCCAAGGTCTTTTTCGTCGTCAGTGAGTACGGCGTGGCTGGACGCGCTGGGGTTGAGGACCAGTTGATCAACCTCCAGACCGCAGCGGCGCACGCATTTGACGATGTTTTCAGCCGCGCTTTGCGCCCCCGTGACGATGTGCACTTTGACCTCGAGGCGGCCGCCGCTCATGCCGATGGGCTCTTTGACTTCGTGGCCGTCGATGACGAACTCTTGGGCTTGCACAAGGAGCAGGCGTTGGTCGTTGGGGATGTTGATGGCTTTGGCGGTTTCGACCACGCGGGCCACATCGACGGGGGTGACTTCTTTGTCGCGCACGATGACCATGCCGGTGCTGTTTTGGCCACGGATGTGGCTGCCTGTGATGCCGGTGTAGACGTGGGTGATTTTGCAGTCGGCCATCATCTCGGCCTCTTTGAGCGCGTTTTGAATGGACTGCACCGTGGCCTCAATGTTGACCACGACGCCTCGTTTGAGACCATGCGCAGGGGCCACACCCAGACCGGCCAGGCGCAGGTCGCCGGAGGGCAGCACTTCGGCTACCACCGCCATCACCTTGGCGGTTCCGATGTCCAGTCCTACCACCAGGTCTTTGTATTCTTTGGCCATGTTGTTCGTTTCCTGCGGATTTTGTTCGGTTTGGTGTGGGGTCGGTTGGGGTGCAGGCCGGTCATCGGCGGCGGGTTTTGTCGTCGGTGAGCGTGGAGGTGGTCACGCCCTTGAGTCGGACAACGTAGCCGTCTCGATGTCGCAGGTCGGCCGCCACCAGGGGGCGCTCGTAGCGATTCACGACGTCGGGCAAGGTAGAAACGAATTGGGCGGTGCGATGGATGACTTCGTCATCACTGCCGCGGCCCAGTTCGAGTGTCACGCCGTTGGCCAGCAGCGCATGCCATGAGCCACGGCTGGACAAGCTGAGTTTGTCAACCGGTGACTGCAAAGGGGTCAGCGCACTGGTCAAGCGTTGCAGCATCACCAGCATGTGGCGTGAGCTGCCCCTGGGGCCGGCCAAGACCGGCAGGACGTCGTCTTCGATGTCGCCTAAATTGACTTCAAAGACGTCGCCAAAGGTGTTGACGAGTTTATCAGCAGCAGCGTCTCCGTCTTGAACCCAGAGTGCCGCGACGTGGTGCTCTTGGAGCTGCACTTCAAGGCGATTGGGCCACACGCGGCGCAGTGCCGCTTGGCGCACCCAGGGCACCGTCTCAAAGGCGGCCTGTGCCTGTTGCAGGTCCATGGAGAAGAAGTTGCCCTTCAGGCGGGAGGCGACGTTGGCGCGAATGGTGGCCACGCTGGTGCGACCCACATCGCCTTGGACGTTGATGCTCTGCAGGGAAAAGTAGGGTCGGTTGGCGAGCCAGATGACACACCCCGCCACCGCGCCCAGCGCCACCAGGCCGATCAACGCGCGGGACAGCGCGTTCATCCAGCGCACGTCGGGCGGCAGGCCCAGCGTCGGCAGGTGGAAGGCGTGGGTGGTGGTCATGATCCTAGGCGCGGCTGTTGGACGTGCCCGAGGGCGCTGGGGTGTCGAGTGCGGCTTGGCTCAGCAGGTGCACACAGAGTTGTTCGTAGCTCATGCCGGCGGCACGGGCGGACATGGGCACGAGTGAGTGGGAGGTCATGCCCGGCGAGGTGTTCATCTCCAGCAGGAAGGGCTGGCGGTCGCTGGCGCGAATCATGAGGTCGGCCCGGCCCCAGCCGCGGCAACCGAGGGCGCGGTAGGCGGCGACCACGATGGCTTGGATGTGTTGCTCGAGCTCAGTGGGCAGGCCGCTGGGGCAGTGGTATTTGACGCTGTCGGTGAAGTACTTGTTTTGATAGTCGTAGGCGCCGTCGGGCGCCGCAATGCGGATGACCGGCAGCGCCTGCGCGGCAGCCCCCTCACCCAGCACCGGGCAGGTGACTTCGTCGCCTTCGATGAAGGCCTCACACAGGACATCGGGGTCGTGCGTGGCGGCCAAACGAACGGCGTCGAGGAGTTGATCGATGTGGGTGACTTTGGTGACGCCGATGGAGGAGCCCTCGCGCGGCGGTTTGACGATCAGGGGCAGGCCCAGTTCGCTGACCACCGAGCGCATGCGCTCAGCGCTTTGCTCACCGGGCTGCAGCAAGACATGGCCGGGCGTGGGTAACTTCTCGGCCAACCAGATGCGTTTGGTCATGACCTTGTCCATGGCCACGGCGGACGCCATGATGCCGGAGCCGGTGTAGGGAATGCCCATGAGCTCGAGCGCGCCTTGCACGGTGCCGTCCTCACCATGGCGGCCATGAAGGGCGATGAAGCAGCGCGTGAAGCCGTCGCGGCGCAGCTCCCAGAGGTCGCGCTGGGCGGGATCGAAGGCGTGGGCGTCGACGCCTTGGGCGCGCAGGGCATTGAGCACGCCCTCGCCTGACATCAAGGAGACCTCGCGCTCGGCCGAGCTGCCGCCCGTCAGGACAGCGACTTTGCCCAGCGCGGCGGGCGAGACGGAGGCAGGCATCAGGTGGGCACTCATGGGGCGTCCTTGTGGGTGAGTTCAATGACAAGTGCGGGAACCGCACCGATGGAGCCTGCGCCCATGGAGATCACGACGTCGTCCGCACGGGCGTGGTCGAGGATGGCTTGAGGCATGTCGTCGATCTGGTCGATAAAGACCGGGTCGACCTTGCCGGCGACCCGCAATGCGCGGGTCAGTGAGCGGCCATCGGCGGCCACGATGGGCGCCTCGCCGGCGGGGTAGATGTCGGCCAGCAGAACGGCATCGGCGGTGCCCATGACTTTGACGAAGTCTTCAAAACAGTCGCGGGTGCGTGTGTAGCGGTGGGGCTGGAAGGCGAGCAACAGGCGACGCCCCGGGAAGGCGCCGCGCGCGGCAGCCAAGGTGGCGGCCATCTCGACGGGGTGGTGGCCGTAGTCGTCGATCAGGCTGAAGTGCCCCCCGCCTGCGGCAGGCACGTCACCGTAGGGCTGGAAGCGCCGGCCCACGCCGTGGAACTCGGCCAGGCCCTTGACAATGGCCTCGTCACTGAGCTCGAGCTCGCTGGCCACGGCAATGGCGGCCAGCGCGTTCAGCACGTTGTGTTCGCCCGGCAAATTGAGCTGCACGTGCAGATCGGGCAGCACCTCGCCGTTGCGACGTTGCACGTCAAAATGCATTTGGCTACCCCGAGCGCGCAGGTTGACGCCACGCACCATGGCGTCCGTGCCCAGGCCGTAGGTGACGACGGGGCGCGAGACCATGGGCAAGATGGAGCGCACACCCGGGTCGTCGATGCACACGATGGCCGCGCCATAAAAAGGCATGCGGTGGATGAACTCGACGAAGGCTTGCTTGAGGCGGGCGAAGTCGTGGCCGTAGGTTTCCATGTGGTCGGCGTCGATGTTGGTCACGACGGCCATCACGGGCATGAGGTTGAGGAAGGAGGCGTCTGACTCGTCGGCCTCCACCACGATGTAGTCGCCCTGCCCCAGCCGGGAGTTGGCGCCGGCCGCATTGAGGAGCCCCCCTATGACGAAGGTGGGGTCGACCCCGGCCTCGGCGAGGACGCTGGTGACGAGGCTGGTGGTGGTGGTCTTGCCGTGGGCACCGGCAATGGCAATGCCGCGCTTGAGCCGCATCAGCTCGGCCAACATCACGGCGCGGGGCACGACCGGCACCCGCTTGGCACGGGCTTTGATGACTTCAGGGTTGTCTGACTTGACCGCCGTGGAGACCACCACGGCCTCAGCGCCTTGGATGAAATCAGCGTCGTGCCCAAGGTACACGCGAATGCCCAGGCTGGCCAAGCGGCGGGTGGTGGCGCTGTCGGACTGGTCTGAGCCGGAGATTCGGTAACCGAGGTTGTGCAAAATCTCGGCAATGCCACTCATGCCGGCACCGCCCACGCCTACGAAGTGAATGTGTTTGACGGCGTGTTTCATGCGGTGGCGAGTTGTTCGAGTTCATCGGCCACGCGGGCTGCGGCGTGCGGCCGCGCCAGGCTGCGGGCTTGGTTGGCCATGTCGAGCAAACGCTGGCGCGGCAGGTCTTGCAGCAAGGCGGCCAGGTGAGGCGGTGTGAGCTCGGCTTGGGGCAGATGGATGCCAGCGCGGTGGCTGGCCAACCACTGGGCGTTGTCGCGCTGGTGGGAGGTGGTGCTGACCACCAAAGGCACCAGCACGCTGGCCACGCCTGCGGCACACAACTCGCTGACTGTCATGGCACCGGCGCGGCAGACGATGAGGTCGCAATCGGCCAGGCGTTGCGCCATGTTGTCAATGAAGGGCAGCACTTCGGCTTGCACGCCGGCCTGGGCGTAAGCGGCTTGCACCGTGGCGCCATGGGCCGCGCCAGTTTGGTGGGTCACCCAAGGGCGCTGCGCTTCAGGGATCAGGGCCAGGGCTTGGGGCACGCAGGTGTTGAGCACTTGAGCCCCCAGGCTGCCGCCGACCACCAGGACACGCAGCGGGCCGCTGCGGTGTTGGAAGCGCTCAGCCGGTGTGGGCAGTGCCTCGATCTCGGCCCGCACGGGGTTGCCCGTGACAACAGCGCGGGGAATGTTTTTCAAGGTGTCGCCGTCAAATCCAAAGGCAATGCGCTGGGCCCAGGGCAGCAAGGACTTGTTGCTCAAGAGCAGCGCGGCGTCGGCGTTGACGAGCATCAGGGGCCGACGCAGCACGCGCGCCATCAACCCACCGGGAAAGCAGACGTAGCCGCCCATGCCCAACACGACCGTGGGACGCACCTCCCGCAGCACCCGCCAGCAGCGCCAAAAGGCGCCGATCAACCGGAAGACGCCGATCACGGTGTGGCCCCAGCCTTTGCCACGCAGGCCGCTGAAGGCCACGGTGTGCATGGGAATTTGGCTGGGCGGCACCAGCTTGTTTTCCATGCCGTGGGTGGTGCCCAGCCAACTCAGGCGCCAGCCGCGTTTGCGCATCTCGGCGGCCACCGCCAAGCCCGGAATGACATGCCCCCCCGTGCCTGCGGCCATGATCAGGAGGTGGGGCGGCGTAGCGTTGATGGGGCTCATGTGCGGCCTCCGCGCATGAGTTGCCGATTTTCCATGTCCACCCGCAGCACGATGGCCAAAGCGACCAGGTTCATGATGAGCGCCGAGCCGCCGTAACTCATGAGGGGCAAAGTCAACCCCTTGGTCGGCAGCACCCCCAGGTTCACGCCCATGTTGATGAAGGCTTGGCCGCCCACCCAGATGCCGACGCCTTGCGCAAACAGGCCCGCGAACACCCGGTCGAGGGCGATGGCCTGGCGGCCGATGTGGAAGATGCGCCGGGTGAGCCAAAAGAAGGCCACGATCACACAGGCCACACCGACAAAGCCGAGCTCTTCGCCAATCACAGCGAGCAGGAAGTCGGTGTGAGCTTCAGGCAGGTAGTGGAGTTTTTCAAGCGAGCCCCCCAGGCCTTGCCCGAACCACTCGCCACGACCGAACGCAATCAGGGAGTGGGTCAGCTGGTAGGCCTTGCCTTGCGCATAGGCCGGATCCCAGGGCTGCAGGTAGGCAAAGATGCGTTCACGCTTTTCGTCGCTGAACGTGATGACGAGCACAAAGGTGCCGATCAACATCGCCGCACTCAAAAAGAACATGCGCCCGTTGACACCGCCCAGGAACAACACGCCCATGGAGATGATGGCCACCACCATGAAGGCGCCCATGTCGGGTTCGCGCAGCAACAGCAGGCCCGTGAAACCGAGCGCGACAGCCATGGGCCACACGGCACGCACAAAGTTTTCACGCGCTTCCATTTTGCGCACCATGTAGCTGGCAGCGTACATGCACATCGCCAGTTTGGCCAACTCGCTGGGCTGGAAGTTCATGACGCCCAAGGGGATCCAACGACGTGATTTATTGACCACCTTGCCAATGCCGGGGATCAACACCAGCACCAGCAAAATCAAGGCAATGACAAAAATCCAGGGGGCCGCTTTCTCCCAGACCTGCAGAGGAATCTGCACCACCACCAGCGTCGTCACCAGGGCGAGCATCATGGACATCATGTGCCGCGTCAGGAAGTGGGTGGGCAGGTAGTTGGCAAAGCGTGGGTTGTCAGGCAGGGCAATGGACGCGCTGTACACCATGATCAGCCCCAGGGCCAACAAGCCAACGACGACCCAAACCAGCCCCTGGTCAAAGCCGGAGAGTTTGACGGTGGGGGACTGCCCCACATGCACCCAGTCGCGGATCGGCACGGCGTGGGCATCGGGGGCGGCGTGCTGCCCCGTCACCCGTTGGCGAAAGCGGGCCCACAGACCGATGGGCCCAGCGAGGGTGCGTGCGTTCATGCGACCACCTCGCCTTGGGCTTGGGCCAGGGCTTGCACTTCCTGAACGAAAACCTGGGCCCGGTGCACGTAGTTGTCGAACATGTCGAGGCTGGCGCAAGCCGGGCTGAGCAAAACGGTGTCGCCCCGCTGGGCTTGCTGCACCGCCCAACGGGTGGCCTCGGGCAGGGTGTTGAAGCGCTGCAGGGGCAAGCCCAGAGGGGCGAGGACGGCTTCAATGGGGGCGGCGTCGCGGCCCAGCGTGGCCACGGCCCGGCCGTGGCGTTGCAGGGGCTCCAGGAGGGGCTCGAAGTTTTGGCCTTTGCCGTCACCCCCCAAGATGACCACCAGTTTGGCGGGGGCGCGGTCGGCACCCAAACCCAACAAGGCCGCCACGGTGGCCCCGACATTGGTGCCTTTGCTGTCATCGATCAGGTCGATGCCATTGACGGTGGCTACAAAGGCCACACGGTGCGGCTCGCCTGCGTACTCCCGCAGACCATGCAGCATGGGCGCCAGGGGGCAGCCAATGGCGGTCGCCAAGGCCAGCGCCGCCAAAGCATTGGCAGCGTTGTGGCGACCCCGCACACGCAAAGCGTCAGCGGGCATCAGGCGTTGGATATGGAGCTCCACCTCTTGCACCGTGCCGCGCTTGGGCTTGATGGTGTCGTCGGCCTCCAGGGCGCGCACGAGCCAGGTCATGCCGTTGTCGGTGAGCAGGCCAAAATCGCCCGGCCTCTGGGGGGCTTGCAAACCAAACTGCACCCGGTGGCGTGGCTTAATTTTGGGCACCTTGGGCGCCTTGGCACGCAAGCGACCTGGGGGCGTGACATCCGGCGCGACCGCTGGCTCAGCCATGGCACGCATCAAGGAATCGTCTTGGTTGACGACCATGATGGCGGTCTGACCATAGATGCGTGCTTTGTCTGCCGCATAGGCCGACAAGCTGCCATGCCAGTCGAGGTGGTCTTCGCTGATGTTGAGCACCACAGCGACACTGGGCTCAAAACCCTGCACACCGTGCAGCTGAAAACTCGACAGCTCAAGCACCCAGACCTCGGGCAGGTGAGCAAACACCGGCGCCACAGGGGCCGGTGGGAGCAGGTCGATCAGGGGGGCATCGTCATCAGGCAGAGCCGCCTCGCCCACGACATCGTGCGCCTCGTCAGCCGAGACGGCCTCGACATGGACTTCGTCAGCTGCTGTCTCAGCAGGCACAGCATCACCTGGGTGTGAGGGCTCCTGCGACAGGCCCTCGAGATCCAGCGCGTCTGACAGCGTCTGAAGCAGCGTGGGGCCAATGTTGCCGGCCAGCGCCGCGCGCAAGCCGGTGCGGCTGATGAGCAGGTGCGTCATTGAGGTGGTCGTGGTTTTGCCATTGGTGCCGGTGATGGCCACCACCTTGGGGGCGTAGCCATGGCTGCGGTGCAGCTCGCTCAGCGCTTGACTGAACAGATCCAGCTCACCTTGCACCGGCACCTGGTTGGCGTGGGCCAGCTCGAACAAGGCCTGCAAACGCTCATCGGCAGGGGCCAGGCCTGGGCTCTTGAACAAGCGGGCCACACCGCTGAAGGCCAAGGCCAAAGCCGAGCCCTGCAGCGAGCCGCTGAACAGGGCCGCATGGGGCACCGCCTCGCGCAGGGCCGCGGCCTGGGGCGGGTTGTCACGCGAGTCCCACACCCGCACCTGGGCACCACAGCGTGCGCACCAGCGCGCCATGGCCAGCCCCGAGTCTCCCAGGCCCAGGATCAAGACGGTGAGGTGGTTCAAGTCGTTCATCAAAAATCAGCGCAACTTCAAACTGGCCAAGCCGGCCATGCACAACAGGATGGTGACAATCCAGAAACGCACGACCACTTGGGTTTCCTTCCAGCCGGATTTCTCGAAATGGTGGTGCAAGGGCGCCATCTTGAGCAAACGGCGGCCCTCACCGAAACGCTTTTTGGTGTACTTGAAATAGCCGACCTGCAGCATCACGGAGAGCACCTCGGCCACGAACACGCCGCCCATGATGCCGAGCACAATTTCTTGGCGGGTGATGACGGCGATGGTGCCCAAGGCACCGCCCAAAGACAGCGCCCCCACATCGCCCATGAACACTTGGGCCGGATAGGTGTTGAACCATAAAAAAGCCAAGCCCGCGCCGCTCATGGCGGCACAAAAGACGAGCAGCTCACCCGCCCCAGGGATGTAGGGAATCAAGAGGTATTTGGAGAACACCGCATTGCCCGTGAGGTATGCAAACAAGCCCAGGGCCGCGCCCACCAGCACCACCGGCATGATGGCCAAGCCATCCAGGCCGTCGGTGAAGTTGACCGCGTTGCTGGCCCCCACGATAACGATGTAGGTCAGGGTGATGAAGCCCGCCACACCCAAGGGATAGCTGATGGTTTTGAAGAAGGGCACGATCAAGTCGGCAGCGGCGGGCAGGTCGTTGGTGAAGCCGCTTTGTATCCAGCGAAAGAACAACTCCAGCACGCGCTGGTTGGAGGTTTCAGACACGCTGAAGGCGAGGTAAAACGCGGCCACCAAGCCAATGATGGATTGCCACAAAAACTTATCTCGGGAGCGCATGCCCTCGGGGTTTTTGTTGACCACCTTGCGCCAGTCGTCGACCCAACCAATGGCGCCAAACCCCAGGGTGACAATCATGACCACCCACACGAAACGATTGCTCCAATCGAACCAAAGCAAGGTGCTGATGGCAATGCCCAACAAGATCAGCACGCCGCCCATGGTAGGCGTGCCTTGCTTGACCAAGTGCGTTTGCATGGCGTACTCGCGCACGGGCTGGCCGATTTTGAGCGCGCCCAAACGCCGAATGACGGCCGGACCAAACGCCAAGCCAATCAGCAACGCCGTCATGGCGGCCATCAACGCGCGAAAGGTCAAATACTGGAACACGCGCAAAAATCCCCACTCCGGCGACGTCGTTTGCAACCACTCGGCAAGGTTCAACAACATGGATCAGGCTCCTGCCGGCTGGGGACTGTCAGACAAGGCCAGCAGGGCGCTGACCACTTGTTCCATCTTCATAAAGCGTGAACCTTTGACCACCACCGCCGAACACTCAGGTGCCTCGGGCAACGCGGTGATGAGGTCATCCACCGCGTCGAAGTGGCGTGCGCCATCGAAAGCGTTGGCGGCGTGCACGCAAAGCGGGCCCACCACCCACAGCGTGTGCACACCCCGGGCTTGGGCGTAGGCGCCCACCTCGCGGTGGAAGGCCGGGCCCTGCTCACCCACCTCCCCCATGTCGCCCAGCACCAACCAACCCGGGCCGGGCAAAGAGGCCAGCACGTCGATGGCAGCGCGCACCGAGTCCGGGTTGGCGTTGTAGGTGTCGTCAATCAGCGTGACGGCTTGGCCATGGCGGCGCCAGGTTTTGATTTGGGACCGGCCTTTGACGGGCACAAACTCGCTCAAGCCCTGGCTGACAGCTGTCAAGGGCGCCCCAGCCGCCAGGGCGCAGGCGGCGGCAGCCAAGGCGTTCTTGACGTTGTGGGTGCCCGCCAAAGCCAAGCGCGTGATCGCCTGGCCATTGGGGGTGTGCAGAACGACATCCCAGTGGTCGGTTTGCCAGCTCGCCTCGCAGCACACGTCGGCGGGGCCCTCTAAGGCAAACGTCATTTGGCGACGCGTTCCAGCGAGCTCGCGCCAGCGCGGTGTGAACTCGTCGTCAGCAGGGAACACGGCCACACCATCCGCAGGCAGGGCCTCCAGAACACAAGCGTTTTCACGGGCGACGGCTTCCACGCTGGACATGAACTCTTGGTGCTCGCGCTGGGCATTGTTGACCAGCGCCACGGTGGGCGCTGTGATGGCAGCGAGCGCTGCGATTTCGCCAGGGTGGTTCATGCCGAGCTCGACCACACCGGCCAAGTGGTGCGTGTGCTCGTCTTGGCGCAAGCGCAGCAAGGTCAGGGGCACACCGATGTCGTTGTTGAAGTTGCCCTCGGTGTAGAAAGCGGCCTCGCCCACCCAGGCACGCAAGATGCTGGCGATCATTTGGGTGACCGTGGTTTTACCGTTGCTGCCCGTGACGGCGATCATGGGCAAGGTGCAACGGCGTCGCCAAGCGGCCGCCAATTGGCCCAGAGCCAAACGGGTGTCGGGCACTTGCAGCCCCGGCAGTCCGGTTTCGCTCAGACCTTGTTCGGCCAAAGCGGCCAGGGCACCTTGGGCTTGGGCTTGCGACAAAAAGTTGTGGGCATCAAAACGCTCACCGCGCAAAGCGACAAACAAATCACCGGCGCGCAAGGTGCGGGTGTCGCTGTGCACGCGCAGCAAGGTCGTGCGCCGCGCCGTTTCGGCATCGGCGACCAAAATGGATTGGGGCAACAAGGCGTGGGCTTGGGCCAGCGTCATCATGCGGTACTCTCCTTGCGGGCCAGGGCAGCGCGGGCCTGGGCCACATCTGAAAATGGGCGTTTAACGCCCGCGATCTCTTGGTAGTCTTCATGGCCTTTGCCGGCCAGCAAAATCACATCGTTGGCATGCGCTTGGTCGATGGCGTGAGCGATGGCCTCGGCGCGGTCTTCGATCACCGTGGGCACCGGGGCCATGCCGGCGGCGATTTGGCGCAAGATGTGCTGCGGCGATTCATCGCGCGGGTTGTCACTGGTCACGACCACCCGGTCGGCGCAACGTTGCGCCTGCGCGCCCATCACCGCGCGCTTGCCCGCATCGCGATTGCCACCACAGCCAAACACACACCACAGCTGGCCCTCGCGTGCCTGGGCCCAAGGGCGCAAGGCTTGGAGTGTTTTCTCAAGCGCATCGGGGGTATGGGCATAGTCCACCACGACCTCGGGGCCGTGAACACCGCTGGGCGCTTGGACGCGCTGCATGCGGCCGGGCACCGGGGTGAGCAAGCCGCACACGCCAGCCGCCTCCGTCAAGGGCACCCCCAAGGCCCGCAGCCCACCGATGACCGCCAGCAAGTTGGCGACGTTGTAGTCACCAATCAGGGCGGTGCGCACTGCGGCCTGTGCACCGCCTTGCTCCAGCACGTCAAAACACAGCCCGGTGGCGCCCGCACTCGGCCCCACAATAGCCTGCAGACGGGCACGGCCCTGGTGCACCGCGTAGGTCCACGGCGTGATATCGCTGGGCAAGGACTGCGCCAGGACAGCCCCTTGCGGGTCGTCCAGGTTGATGACTGCAGCTTGCAACCCAGGCCAGGCAAACAGCCGCGCCTTGGCGGCCCAGTAGTGGGCCATGTCGCCGTGATAGTCGAGGTGGTCTTGGGTGAAGTTGGTGAACAAGGCCACTTGAATGCGCACACCGTCCAGACGATGTTCACTCAAGCCGATGGACGATGCCTCCATCGCACAAGCGGCAAAGCCTTGGTCAGCAAAGCGGCGCAATGCGGCGTGCAGCGTCACAGGGTCGGGCGTGGTCAAGCCGTTGTGAACCAAGTCATGGGGTGGCTGGCCGATGCCCAAGGTGCCCACCACACCGCAGCGGCGGCCCAAAGCGCTGAGCGCCTGGGCCAGCCACCACGCGGTGGAGGTTTTGCCATTGGTGCCCGTGACCGCCAACACTTCCAAGGCATGGCTGGGCTGTTGCCAGAAGGCATTGGCCAACTCGCCGGTGTGGGCCTTGAGGCCCGCAAGACTGGCCACAGCCGGGTGCTCCGTGTGCTCGAACACTTGCGCCCCCTCACGCTCAACCAAACAGGCTGATGCACCGGCCTGCAAGGCCTGTCCCAGGTAGCGACGGCCATCCACCACGTGTCCGGGCCAGGCAATGAAGGCGTCGCCCGGGCCAACGCGGCGGCTGTCGGTGGTGAGGCCCCGCACACCGCGCTGGGCCAGCCAGACCAGGGCCTCGGAGACGGAGTGCAGTTCATGCAGCGCCATCAGAAGCTCTCCTCGACCGCGGGCAAGTCATGGGCCACGATACTGGGCTTGACATCCATGTCAGGCTGCACATTGAGGGTGCGCAGGGTTTGCTGCACGACCTCACTGAACACGGGTGCGGCCACGTCACCGCCAAAAAACTTGCCCGCCGAAGGCTCATCGACCATCACGGCCACCACGATGCGGGGGTTGTTGATGGGCGCCATGCCAACGAACCATGCGCGGTATTTTTTGTCGGCGTAGCCCTTGCCCTCTTGCTTGCGTGCGGTGCCAGTTTTGCCACCCACCGAGTAGCCTATTGCTTGGGCGCGCGGCGCAGTCCCGCCGGCGCTGGTGGCCATGTTGAGCATGTGGCGCATAGAGCGCGCGGTTTGGGGCGAGAACACGCGCAGGCCCTGCACCGGCTGGGTGTTCTTGATCAAGGACACCGGCACCAACTCGCCGTCGTTGGCAAACACGGTGTAGGCCCGCGCCAACTGAAACAAAGAGGTCGACAGCCCATAGCCGTAACTCATGGTGGCCTGCTCAATCGGGCGCCAGGTTTTGTAGGGGCGCAGACGACCCGTCACCGTGCCGGGAAAGTTCAAGGGGGGTTTTTGGCCCAAGCCAATTTCCGTGAACATCTCATGCATTTCACGCGGTGGCATTTGCATGGCCATCTTGACGGTGCCCACGTTGCTGGACTTTTGAATCACCTGCTCCACGGTGAGGTCACCGTGGGGATGTGAGTCGCTGATGGTGGCGCCTGTGATGGTCAGCCGGCCCGGCGCCGTCGGGATCAGGGTGTCGGGCTTGACGCGACCGGATTGCAAGGCCAAGGCCACCACGAAGGGCTTCATGGTGGAGCCCGGCTCGAAGGTGTCGGTGAGCGCGCGATTGCGCAGTTGCGCACCCGAGAGGTTGCGACGGTCGTTGGGTGAGTAGCTGGGGTAGTTGGCCAAGGCCAGTACTTCACCGGTCGTTGAGTCCAGCACCACCACGCTGCCTGCCTTGGCTTTGTGCTCCAGGACGGCTTCACGCAGGCGCTGGTAGGCAAAAAATTGCACCTTGGAATCGATCGACAAGGTGAGGTCCTGGCCTTCCAGGGCGGCCACGGTGTCGCCACTGTCTTCAACGACGCGACCCAGGCGGTCTTTGATGACACGGCGTTGCCCGTCATGGCCCGCCAGCTCGCTTTGGTAGGCCAGCTCCATGCCCTCTTGACCTTGATCTTCGACGTTGGTGAAACCCACCACATGCGACACCGGCTCGCCTTCCGGGTATTGGCGCTTGTACTCGCGCATCTGGTGCACGCCTTTGATATCAAGGGCCGCGATGCGCGTTGCGAGACCATCATCGACACCACGACGCAGCCAGACAAAATTGGGACTGTCGTCCAGGCGCTCGTTGAGCTCTGTGGGCGTCATGCCCAGAAGTTTGGCCAGTTGACGGCGTTGGGCGGGCGTGGCGTCGAACTCTTTGGGAATCGCCCACAGTGACGGCGCGGGAACGCTGGCCGCCAAGAGCACGCCATTGCGGTCGGTGATGCGGCCGCGGCTGGCTTTGAGGGCCAGCGTGCGGCTGTAGCGCATTTCGCCCTGTTTTTGGAAGAAGGCCGAATCAATGAGCTGGATATTCACCGCCTGGCCCAACAACACACAAAAACTCAAGCCCACCAAGGCCACCAAAAACTTGGAGCGCCAAGGCGGTGTTTTGGACGCCAGCAGCGGGCTGCTCGAATAATTGACGCTGCGCACCACACTGTTATTGGCGCTGACCTTGGCAGCCTGCTTGGCGCCTGAGCGCAAAGGGCGGGTCAATACTTCATTCATGGCCGACCTCCTGCTGGCGGGGTGACCACAGGGGCGATGGCCGGCACATTGACGTAGTGCGTGATGGCCGGCACAGCGGTGCGCATGGCGAGCTTCTCGCGGGCGGCCTTCTCGACCCGAGAGGGGGTGGCCTGGGCTTGGCGCTCGGCTTGCAGACGATCCAACTCCACCTCGAGCTGGTGGGCTTGCGACTGGGCTTTGTCCAGCTCGTTGAACAAGCGGCGAGCCTGATACGACGCCTGCACCAGGTAGAGACTGCTGGCCATCAAGGCCACCAACAACAGGACGTTCAGTCGGTTCATGCCCGCCCCCCAGTGAGGAAGGGCACCGTGGTGCGTTCAGCCACCCGCATCACCGCTGAGCGCGAGCGTGGGTTGACTTGAACTTCTGCGGCGCTGGGCTTGACGCGTTCAATCGCCTTGAGCCGGGTCGGCTGGGGCTCAGCGAAGGGCGCCCGGCGGTCAAACACCGCCTTGCTCTCGCGCGCGATGAAGGTCTTGACGATGCGGTCTTCGAGTGAGTGGAAGCTGATGACCACCAAGCGCCCACCCGGGGCCAGGGCCTGGAGAGCGCCTTGCAGGGCGAGCTCCAGCTCGTCAAGCTCGGCATTGACCACGATGCGCAGGGCCTGAAAGGTGCGCGTCGCCGGGTCTTGCCCAGGCTCGCGGGTTTTAACGGTGCGCGCCACCAGGGCTTGCAGCTCACGGGTGGTGGTCAAGGGGCGACCGCTGTCACGCTGGGCCACCACGGCCCGGGCGATTTGCACAGCGAAGCGCTCTTCGCCGTAGTCGCGGATCACATCGGCAATCAGGCGCTCATCGGCGCGGGCCAAAAACTCAGCCGCGGTCTCGCCGTGCGCCGTGTCCATGCGCATGTCGAGCGGGCCGTCAAAGCGAAAGCTGAAACCGCGCTCGGGGTTGTCGATTTGAGGTGAAGACACGCCCAAATCAAGCAAAATGCCGTCGACCCGACTGACGCCTTGGCCCGCCAACACCGACACCCATTGACTGAATGCGGAGTGCGCAATTGAAAAACGCGGGTCATCAACCCGCGTTGCGCCCGTCGTCGCCGCAGCGACGGCTTGGGGATCGCGGTCGAAGGCCAGCAAGCGCCCCGCCCTCCCCAGGCGCTCCAACAGCAAGCGCGAATGCCCCCCACGGCCGAAAGTGGCATCGACGTAGACCCCGTCTGCGCGCACCGCGAGCCCCTCCACCGCCTCATTGAGCAAGACGGTGGTGTGGGTGAAGGCCGGGGCGAGGGTGCTCACGATTCAGCTCAGAAGCTGAAATCTTTCAAGGCCTCGGGCATATCGGACTGCATGACCTTGGCCTCATGTTCGGCATACCGTGCCGCGTCCCACAACTCGAAGTGACTGCCCATGCCAAGCATCATGACTTCACGGCTGAGTCCAGCCGCTGCCCGCAACTCGGGCGACACCAACACCCTGGACGAGGCGTCCATTTCGACGTCCATGGCGTTGCCCAGAAAAATACGCTTCCAGCCGCTGGCTGACATCGGCAGCGCGGCGACACGGTCACGAAAAGATTCCCAGGCGGGACGAGGAAAAATCATCAAAGAGCCTTCAGGGTGCTTGGTGATGGTGAGCTGCGTCACGGACATCGCGGCCAAGACCTCGCGATGACGCGCCGGCATGGCGATTCGCCCTTTGCCGTCTAGCGTCAACGCAGATGCACCTTGAAATACGATGTTTGCCACAGGGTTCCACAAAAATCCACTTATCGCCACTTTAGCTCACGCAGTTGCTTTTGGTCAACGAAAAGAATGAGAAATAATCAATGGAATCAATAACTTAGAAGACCCCCCCGAAATGGGGGGTTGCAGGAAATATCATTCAAAAACAAGCACTTGACTTGCCCAATGAAAGTGTTGGGTGAGCATTCCAGTGCGGGAATCCCCCAAAGGGGTTGCCGCGCCCGATGGGCCCGATGGGCCCGGGGCGGGGGTGGCGGATGGGCGCACGAGGTCCGCGACGGCTCCGCCCTTGTCAAACAAGACGCCCGGGGTGACCCGTTCGAGGAAGACGTGCGCTGGCCACCTCCAACCCGACCCAATAAGGGGTTCAAGTCCACGCTGTTCCCTGGACTACCCCCCACCACATTGCCCGACACTGATGCCATCTTTTGACCGCGCCATTTCCGGCGGTTTCGCAAGCGTGCTCAATGTGTTGTCATATAGAGGGGATGGGCGATGAACCTGGCAGGCTTGATGAGAAATTTCACCATACGACTTCGCATGTGGTGCACCATCATCGCGGTGGCTGCGTCTGTGCTCAGCATTGGTGGCGTGGGCATCGCGGCCCAACGTTATGCCAACTCAGTCACCCAGTCGTTCCTTAAAGTCGATTTCGCCTCCACCATCGAACTGAAGAAGGTGCGCGCAGCCATGGACGCGATGCGACTGCAGGAAAAGCACATGATCATCCAGTACGAGAACAACACCGAGGCGGAAGCGGGCCTCAAGGCGTGGAACCGCTCCCATGACGACGCCATGGCTGCCACAAAAGCACTGATGGAATTTCTGCCTGACGAGGAAAACCGTGGGCTGGCCGCCGAGGCCGGCAAGGAACTCACAAAGTTCAAGGTCAGCTTCCTTCCCTGGGCCAAAGCCATGCTGGAGCTGAGGTATCCCTCCACCATGGTCTCCCAGGCCATGCTGGACAAGTTCCTCCCCAACTTTCATGCCGCGCAGACCGCCCTGTCCAAAGTCGAGGCGGCGGTCGTGGCGGGAACCGACGCCGGCTCGGCGCGCATGCAGTCCGTCGCCGATTCTGTCGTGTGGCTGATTTCCGGCGCGGTCGGCTTGACACTGCTGCTGATCGTGCCATTGACCCTGCTGAACATGCGCTCAATCTGCCATCCGATTGTGGAGGCCAAGAAACTGGCCATGCTCATCGCCCAGGGCGACCTGGCTGTGCAAGACAGGGTCGATGTCAAGGGCAAAGATGAGACCGCCAGCCTGCTGCGTTCACTGAGCGACATGCAAGAGTCCCTGCTGCGCATGGTGTGCGAAGTCCGCAGCTCCACCAACAGCCTGCGCGATACCAGCGCCGAGCTCGCCAACGGCAACCAAGACCTGAGCACACGCACAGAACAAACGGCCTCCAGCCTGCAACTTGCTTCATCTGCCACGGGGCAACTCATGCTCACCGTCCAGCGAAGCGTCGACTCGGCCCGCCAGGCCAACCAGCTGGCGGCATCGGCCGCCGAGGTCGCTGGCCGTGGCGGTCAGGTGGTCACCGAGGTCGTCAGCACCATGAACGAGATCAACAGCAGCTCGAAGGAGATTTCCGACATCATCGGCGTGATCGATGGCATCGCCTTCCAAACCAACATCCTGGCGCTGAACGCGGCCGTAGAAGCGGCCCGCGCCGGCGAACAGGGCCGCGGCTTTGCCGTGGTGGCCGCGGAGGTACGCACCCTGGCGGGCCGCTGCGCCGCCGCTGCCAAGGAAATCAAGACCCTGATCGGCACCAGTGTCGACAAAGTCGAAACCGGCTCACGCTTGGTGGCCGACGCTGGCAAGACCATGACCGAGATCGTTGGCTCGGTGCAGCGCGTGTCCGACATCATCAGTGAAATCACCGCGGCCTCGAAAGCGCAAAGCGACGGCATCAACCAGGTCAACGCAGCCATGGTGCAACTCGACCAAATGACGCAACAAAATGCCGCGCTGGTCGAGCAAGCTACTGCCTCAGCGGAAAGCATGACCGGTCAAGTTGGGCGCCTGACTCAGGTGGTCAGCATGTTCAACCTGGACAACACCTCGGCCGTTCCATCGGAAAGCTAGGGCCTGTTCGGAAACTCCTCGTCGGGCAGAAAATGGCCTATTGGAGTGGGCTGCAAGGCTCAAAGCACAGCAATACCGGTCGGTATTGCGAGCATTTGCAACGCCGCAGACCGCTTCAATAGGCCGTTTGATGGCTGGCGAGGAGTTTCCGAACAGGCCCTAGATTGATGCTTGTCGTGGACGTGCGGTATCAGGAAGAGTTGCCGCCGCCGATCCGGTTTTGCGCAACGTCGCGGGCAGATCGTCAAGGCGTCGCAACGGCCTGATTTCCAGAGACATCGCTACGAACTGGCTCTGCGACGGCAAGGAACAGCTTTATCCAGCCCAAGCTGCATTTCGGTTGTTGGTCCGTGCTGCACCACGGCTGCCCATGAGCGCGATTCGTGACATGCAATCCGGAATCGGGGCGCTCGCCTTTGTGAAACTCAAGTCCTGTCCCGAACGGACGATATCAGTGGTGCGTAAACCGCGGCATCCCAGGGCCCATCACTGCCATGAAAAGATACCTTGCCTCCGTCGTCATCGGCTTTTCATTGTGGCTTGCGGCCGGACACGTCCAGTCTCAGACCATGGAGGACATCCAGTGGGTCACCGAGGATTATCCGCCCCTGAATTTCCAGGAGAACGGCGTGCCCAAGGGCATCGCCGTCGATATCCTGCTGGAGATGTGGAAGAAGGTCTCACTGAACAAGACCGCCGCGGACATCAAGTTCTATCCCTGGGCACGCGCCTACGCCATGGCCCAGGAGCAGAGGAATGTGTGCCTGTTCACGACCAGCATCACCGAGCCGCGTAAGGCGCTGTTCAATTTTGTGGGACCGAACAAGGGGGCCGACGTCGGTATCTTCGCCAAGAAGGGTCAGCTGAAGCTGAGCTCGCTGGAAGACCTGAAGAAGCTCAAGATCGGCGTAAAGCGCGACGACATCAGCGAAAGACTCCTGCTGGACAGCGGCGTCACACTCAACTTGTACCCCGTGGTGCAAGGCGACCAGTTGATCGGCATGTTGAACCTCAACCGCGTCGATGCCATCTCGCTGAACTCCTATGCAGCCCCCTGGGAAATGAAGAAAGCAGGCCTCGATCCGGCAAACTATGAAATGGCCTATACGCTGCGCGTCAGCCAACCTTCCGGCTTCGCCTTCAGCAAGGACATCGACCCGACGTTGATCAACCGCCTGCAAAATGCCTTTGACGAGTTGAAGGCCGACGGCACCGTGGACAGGATCAGGGCCAAATACCTCGGCTATTGACGGCAGGCTCGCTTGCCGCCACAACAACCCCGAAAGGTACGACATGGTGTGGGGCTCGACGCAAGTTTGGCGCGTAATATCGACCTTTGCAAGGCGGGGCGAACGCAGCCCGTTGGCGAGCAATCTCTTGAGTGTCATCTTCTCGTTTTACTTTGGTATTGCGCTGCTCGTGACCTGCATCCAGCTGTTGCTCGAATACAAGAACGAACGCGCGAGGCTGGGCAAGGAAATCGAGGCGACGGTTCAGCTGATACAACCCGTGCTGTCCAAGACACTTTGGGATCTCGACAAGAGCGGTACAACCGCCACGCTCGATGGCCTGGCACGCAATCCGTCGCTGGTCGGCATCCAGCTCGATGGCAGAATCCCTGTCGTGATTGGCAGGACCGCTTCGACGGAGGATGGCACGGGGGACTTGCCAGCCAACACGCCCATGTCCCAGCTGTACGAACAGAGCTTCGTGATCGAGCCCCCGACTTCAGAGGTGTCGGGCGAGTTGATCGCGACGCTCAAGGTCTACTCGAGTTCAGCCACCGTGCTCGACCGGTCGATCACAGCGCTCGTCACCCTCGCAGCCAGCGCACTCGTCAAGACCCTGGCACTCTGGCTCATCCTGAGCCTCGCCATCAAGAACATGATGGCGAGGCCACTGGTCAGGCTGGCAGACAGGATCAACAACGTCAAAGACGACAACGACACCGTGATCTCCGGGAGGCATTGGCGAGATGCGCCATCGGTCAATGAACTCACATTCACGCTGCGCTCGTTTGCCAGCATGCGCAGAGCGCTGCGAAAGTCGCGGGATGCCCTGCTAGCCTACCAGCAGGAACTCGAACAAAAGGTAGGTGACCGCACCAGGGAACTGCACTACCTGGCAACCCATGACGAATTGACCAAGCTGCTCAACCGCCGTGCCTTTGAAAGCGCGTTCACCACCTTGATGAGCCGTTGCGCTAACGGGGAGATGCACGGCGTGCTCTGTCTGATCGACCTAGACCACTTCAAGCTGGTCAACGACAGCTTCGGCCATGCCGCTGGCGACAGTGTGCTTCGTCAGATCGCGGAGATCTTGCTGCGCAACACCCGCACTGATGACATCGTGGCACGCATGGGCGGAGACGAGTTCGCCATCCTTCTCACGAACTGCACGGTGGCTGAAGCGCAAGCCAAAATGCAGGCGATGGAAAGCGAGGCGCATGGCCTGCTGATAGAAAAGGACGGCGTGCATTTGCGCATCGGGCTCAGCGCCGGCCTGGTGGATTTGTCGTCGGGCACCCCAGGCGGGCTGAGCCACGCGATGGCCAATGCAGACGCGGCCTGCTACGCCGCAAAGCAGGCCGGCCGACATCAATCCAAGGTCTTTGGTCACAGCGACGCTGCTCTGCGCCGCAAGCATGACATCAATTGGGTCAGTGTCATCCACCTCGCGCTGAGCGAGGAGCGCCTGCTCTTGTATGCCCAGCCGATCCTGTCTACGACTGACCGCAAGATGCGCGGCATCGAAGTGCTGGTACGCATGTTGCTCGATGGTCAGGTGCTGACACCGGACCATTTCATCCCGGCAGCGTTGCGCCATGGTCTGATGACGAAGATCGACGAGTGGGTGGTCTCGCGCACACTGTCGTTCTTGGCGGCCACCCCCGGGGCCTTGGAGCAGCTCGACAGAGTGCACATCAACCTGAGCCCGGCGGCCCTCTGCGACCTGGCTTTCTACAGATTCGTGGTCCGCCAGCTCAAACTGCACCCGGTGCCCCCGACCCGGCTTTGTTTTGAAGTCCCCGCAAGTGCCGCGATCAGGGGGATGGAGAGACCCGCTCGCATCATGAAGGGCCTGCGCGCTCGGGGCGTGCACTTTGCGCTCGATGATTTTGGCAACAGCATGTCATCAAACTCGCAGCTGAAAGCCACACTGATCGACTGCGTGAAGATTGATCGCGCGCTCGTAGGCCGGATGGCCGATGACCCCGTCAGCGCCGCCCTCGTGACTTCCATCAACAAAATTGCGCAGCTGGAGGGCGTGCGCACTTTGGCAGCGTTCGTTGAGGACGAAGCCAGCTCTGGCCGTCTGGCGGCCATCGGCGTCGACCAGCAGCAGGGCTATCACCTCGCCATGCCGGTCCCGATCATCGAGGTTCTCAAGGGGGCGGCGCTCCTGCAACCGCTGGGTCAGCCCCTTGAGCCAGGCTGAAGCCTTGGACCCTGCGGGCAGGGGCCACTTGGAGCTACGGAAGACCATCCGGTGTTGGTGCGCGCGCGAACCGCAAGGTCCAACAAGCCGGTCAAGTTCGTGAAGCGCGCACACGGACAATGGATAGCGACGCCGGTCGCGCTCGGATTCTTTGGCGGCATCGTCGCAACGTAGGGTCCCAGCGTAGCTGGCTTCGAGGCGCACGGCACCAGCTCGGCCTTGGCGTGCTGATCTTCGCGACCGGTATGGCGAAGACGATGCACCGATTTCTGCAACCTTGCCGTCTGATCAACCGTTCAACACCGCAGCCATTTTCGCTCCGAGTGGACTGTTGCAACAGAACCTCTATTTGCTCTCAACAGGGAAGTTGGTTTCAGCGCAGGGTGAATGAGCCTGTGTTAAAAAGGCGACCAATGGCTATGTTGATCCGAACGCTTTTGATCTGGTTGCTTGTGCTCGCAGTTCCCGCTCAGGGTGCCGCAGCCGCGACCATGGCGTCTTGCGGCCCCAATCATCACAGCGGCCTTGTAGCCACCCTGATGGAGCCCGCCGGACCCGCCGACCACGCACATCACGACGGCATCGCCGCGACAGATCACGAGCATCCCCCAACTGCGGCTCTGGCAGATGAAGACTCATCCGCTGCGGCCGTCTCGGTTGGGTCTGCCAAGGGCAGCGATGCCAGCAAGCACAAGTGCAGCACCTGTGCTTCGTGTTGTTCGGCCAGCGCGATCCTGAGTTCGGTGCTGACCGTGCCAGCACCCGTTTTGACCCCCACGGTGTTCTCCGCCGTGGTGCCCCGCGTCGACACGCTCGCCGCTGACGGCCCCGACCGCCCCCCTCGAATCGTTCTCGCCTGGCGAGATCGCCGCGTGCACTGACTCGCGGGTCGTCGCCAGGTCCCGGCCCTCCCTTGCTGCGCATGCGGCACCGGAGCATCCACACTTTGACGCGAGAACATCATGATCCATTCCATTTTCGTTCCTGTTTCTGCAGGGCAAAGGCGCCGCCGCATGCCATGTGCAGCGCGATACGCCCTGCTGACGGCCTCTTTGCTGGCCACTCTGGCCGCACAGGCACAACCGGCAGCAAACGCCGCCAGGCCCGATCCGCTGGATCCCAAAGCCAGCGTGCCCGTGCTGATCTACGAATCGTCGTTCTCCCAGTACCGACGGCTGGGTGACGAAAAGCCTGTCTCCTGGCGCGATGCGAACGACACCGTCACCCGCATCGGTGGCTGGCGTGTCTATGCGCGCGAGGCACAGCAGCCCGACCCGGCGCCTGCCGCAAAGCCGGTGGATGCCGCCCCTGCGGCAAAGCCCAACGAATCGGCCAAGCCCATGCCCGCCGGGCATGGCGGCCACAAGATGCCATGAGGGCCTGCGTGATGACCCTAGGAGCCTGTCGGACTTGGACTCGTCGGCTGCAAATTGGCCAGGGCGGTCCATTTTTCACCGGCTTCTTGACCCATAGAAGGGACTATGGGCCTGCGAATCCGGCAAAAACTGTCCTCGCCCTGGCCAATTTTCGCTCTCGACGCTCCAAGTCCGACAGGCTCCTAGACATGAACAACGGTGCAACCCCGCTACACCCCAAGCCGGTCCAAGCGCCATCCGCAGCCCGTTCGCTGCGCCTGCTGGCCGTGCTGGTCAGCGCTGCCGTGCTGGGCGGCTGCGCCTCGTTCAGCCCCGATGGTGGCTTCGCAGCGGTGGAGAAGACCGCCAAGGACCGACTGGGCAAGGAGGTGCAATGGGCCCGTTCCGACGCCGACCAGGACAGCATCGCCAAGCGTGTCAGCGAGCTGCTGTCCAAGCCGCTGACCGTGGACGATGCCGTGCAGGTGGCCTTGCTGAACAACCGCGGACTGCAGGCCACCTTCCAGGATCTGGGCATCAGCGAGGCCGAGGTTGTGCAGGCCGGGCGCTTGCCCAATCCTGGGTTCAGCTTTGGGCGGTCCAAAAGGGGCGATGAGAAAGAGATCGAGCGCGGCCTGCACTTCAACATCGCACGCCTGATCGCTATGCCCTTCATCAGCCAGATGGAAGCGCGGCGCTTCGAGCAGACCCAGGGCATGGTGGCGATGAGCGTGCTCTCGCTCGCGGCCGATACCCGCAAGGCGTACTACAACGCCCTGGCCGCCGAAGAGACCGTGCGCTACATGCGGCAGGTCAAGCAGGCCGCCGACGCCAGCGCCGAACTGGCGCGCCGCATGGAGCAGGTGGGCAACTTCAACAAGCTGCAGCGTGCCCGCGAGCAGGTTTTCTACGCCGAGGCCTCGCTCAACCTCGCTCGCGCCGAACAAGCGCAGCGGTCGACCCGCGAGCGGCTCACGCGACTGCTGGGTGCCTGGGGAGCGCAAACGTCGTTCACCCTCCCCGAGCGCTTGCCCGACCTGCCCAAAGACGCCATGGAGTTGCCCGACATCGAACGCGTGGCGATGGCCCAGCGGCTGGACGTGCAGGGTGCCAGGCTGGCGGCCGAGCAGACGGCCCGCAACCTGGGCCTGACCCGCACCACGCGCTTCGTGAACGTGCTCGAACTGGGTCTGATGCGCAACAGCTCGAACGAGGAGCCCACTCAGCGTGGCTGGGAGATTGGCGTCGAGCTGCCGCTGTTCGACTGGGGCGGTGCGCGCGTCGCGCGGGCGCAAGCCGTGTACATGCAGACCGTGCACCGTGCGGCCGAGATCGCCATCAACGCGCGGTCCGAGGTGCGCGAGGCGTACACCGGCTACCGATCGGCCTACGACATCGCACGCCACCAGCGTGACGAGGTGGTGCCGCTGAACCAGCGCATCGCTGAAGAAAACGTGCTGCGCTACAACGGCATGTTGATCGGCGTTTTTGAACTGCTGGCTGACGCCCGCACCCAGATCGCCAGCGTCAACGGCTCCATCCAGGCGCTGCGCGACTTCTGGATTGCGCAGGCCGACCTGGACATGGCGCTGATCGGCAAACCCAGCCTCGCTGCAGCCGCTGGCCCCACCATGGCGGCTGAAGCCGCTGGCGCAGGACATTGAACATGAAGGACTCACACATGCTTTCCCGACGCAAGATGCTCGGCGGCGCCGGCGCGATCACCGCAGCCGCAGCCGCCGCCTCGGTCAGCAAGGTGGCGATGGCCGCCCTGCCCGAACCGGTCATCCAGACCCAGCCCGACACCATGCCGCCGCTGGTGCCGAGCAGCGGTCGGCCTTACAACCCTGTGGTGACGCTGAACGGCTGGACCCTGCCCTGGCGCATGAACAAAGGCGTCAAGGAGTTCCACCTGGTGGCCGAGCCCGTGGTGCGCGAGATGACCGCCGGCTTCAAGGCGCACCTGTGGGGCTACAACGGCCAGAGCCCGGGCCCGACGATCGAGGTGGTCGAAGGCGACCGCGTTCGCATCTTCGTCACCAACAAGCTCGGCGAGCTGACCAGCGTCCACTGGCACGGCCAGCGTCTGCCCAACGGCATGGACGGCGTGACGGGCCTGAACCAGCCGGGTATCCCGCCCGGCAAGACCTACGTCTACGAGTTTGTCGCGCGCCGGCCCGGCACCTTCATGTACCACCCACACGCCGACGAGATGGTGCAGATGGCGATGGGGATGATGGGCTTCTGGATCACGCACCCGAAGAGCAAGCATCCACTCATCGACGACGTGGACCGCGACTTCGTGTTTCTGCTCAATGCCTACGACATCGACCCGGGTGCCTACACGCCCAAGATCATGACGATGCTGGACTTCAACCTGTGGAGCTGGAACAGCCGCATCTTCCCCGGCATCGACCCGCTGGTAGTGAGGAAGAACGACAAGGTGCGCATCCGCATCGGCAACCTGACGATGACCAACCACCCGATCCATCTGCACGGGCATGAGTTCCTCGTCACCGGCACCGACGGCGGACCCACACCGAAGAGCAGCCGCCAGTATGAGGTGACCACCGACGTGGCGGTGGGCCAGATGCGGCAGATCGACTTCCTGGCCGACGAAGAAGGCGACTGGGCCTTCCACTGCCACAAGAGCCACCACACGATGAACGCGATGGGCCACGACGTGCCAACCATGATCGGCGTCGACCACCGGGGAGTGGCCAAGCAGATCACCCAGCTGATCCCCGACTACATGGTGATGGGCGAGCGCGGCATGAAGGACATGACCGAGATGGAGATGCCGCTGCCCGACAACACCGCCGCCATGATGACCGGCACGGGCCCGTTCGGCGCTGTCGGGATGGGCGGCATGTTCAGCGTTTTGAAGGTCAGAAAGGATCAGAAGGCCGGCGACTACAAGGACCCCGGTTGGTACAAGCACCCGCCGGGCGAAGTGGCCTACGAATGGACGGGGTCGCTGCCTGACCCAGCCCGATTCAAGGCCGAAGGCACCGGCTCAATGCCGCCGCTGGCCAAGCCCGCCGTCGACACCGAAGTCAAGGTTCGCAAGCCTGCTGGCGGTCACTCCGGCCACTGACCTGACAACACAACTCTGCACTGAAGAGGATCACATGAAACTGATCAAGACACTCCTCCTGGCCGCCCCACTGGCCTTCCACGGCTTTGCGCTGGCCCACACCGACAAGCCGCACGACAACAAGGCCGGCCCGGTCAAGAAGGAGCAGAAGGACTGGGGCATCGCCGGCGTTGCGAAGGCAGGCATGCGAACCGTGGAATTCAGGATGACGGACAACATGCGCTTCACACCCGACAAGCTGGAAGTCAAGCAAGGAGAAACCATCAAGCTCGTCATCAGGAACAACGGCGCGGTGATGCATGAGTTCGTGCTCGGCACCAAGAAGGAACTCGAGGAGCACGCGGCGCTGATGGTCAAGTTCCCGAACATGGAGCACGACGAACCCTATATGGCGCATGTGGCACCCGGCAAGACCGGCGAGATCATCTGGACCTTCAACCGCGCCGGTGAGTTCGACTTCGCTTGTCTGATTGCCGGCCATTACGCGGCCGGCATGGTCGGCAAGGTGAAGGTGGTGGCCGCCGCGACCCGCAAGTAGCCGATGGTCATGCCGACGAAAAGCACTCAACACCCAGCTCCACCCCCTACAGAAAGCGAATCATGAATACCCATCTGAAGACCCTGCTGGCCATCTCCACGTTGGCCCTGTTGGCGCCGGCGGCCGCTATGGCTGATGACGCGCATCACAAGCCGGCGGCAGCCGCCAGTGCCGCTGCTGTCGAGATGACCGACGGCGAGGTGCGCAAAGTCGACATGGAAAGCGGCAAGCTCACGCTCAGGCACGCGGAGATCAAAAGCCTGGACATGCCCGGCATGACGATGGTCTTCGTCGTCAAGGACAAGGCCATGCTCGACAAGCTGAAGGCCGGCGACAAGGTGAAGTTCAAGGCCGTCAACGACGCGGGCAAGTTCACCGTGACCGAGATTCAGCCGGTGCGCTGAAAACGCGCCCCCGCGGGGCAGGCGTTGTCCTTGTGCTGGCAGGCGCCCCCAGAGCGGCTCCATCGGGCGTGTAGCGCTGTCACCGCCGTGATCAACAACGTCACACCGCCCCGGCGTTGGGTCGATGCCTACAGCACCACCGGCTTGTCCGGCAGTTCATTCCTAGCAAACAATCGACCGACCTAAAGGTCGGTGTGTAGGCTGTTGGAAGGGGTTTGCATCCCCCACCAAAGAGTCGCCCCTTCGGGGCTCTCCGGCCTGAAGGCCGGGGTTTCAGACCTATTTCAGTTTTTTGATGGCCAGCGCGATGCCAGTACGAAGCGGTGCCATGGGGGCACCCCCGTCACTTCGCCTGAGCAGCGGGTAGGCGATCGACCATCATATCCATCATGGTCTGCATCATGTCCATGCGCTGCTCCATCATGGTCTGGCGCTCGGTCATGCTGCTCGGCGGGCTCTTGGGGCCTGCCATGCCGCCCATGCTCTTCATCATGTCCATGCCGTCCTGCATGGTCTTCATGTGCTCGGCCATCAACGCACTGCGTTCTTCGGGTGTCTTGGCGGCCATCATCTTGTCGTGCATCTCCTGCATGGCCTTCTTCTGGTTGGCCATTCGAGCCATCTCTGGCGTGGTCTTGCCGGGCATGGGTTTGGCAGCGGCAGCAGAGGCCGAACCCGCCGGGTGATGCGCCTTGTGCTGGTCGTGCTGCGCTGCCCAGCTGGGCGCGCCCGCGGCAAAGAGGGCAAGGGCAAGGGCAAGGGCAAGGGCAAGAGAAAGGGGGCGAGCGAGCTTCATGTGGGACTCCTGGTCGATTTGCAAAGGGCTGGCGGTCGAGGAGGATGTGGGGCGGACGATCGTCGCGAATGCGGCGTTGCGCTTGGTGCGGGTGTCGGCGAAGAACTTCATGTGGGATTCGAGTGGCTTGCAGTCCATGTTAAGCAGCGCCGAGACGAACATGTTGATCTATGTCAAGCGAGACGTGCGGGGCGGACAGCCTTCATGCGTGGAAGGCTGCACCTCCTGACAGAAGGTGTCTGTGCGTTGCCGTACCCAGACGCCAGACGTTTGTCTGGTCGACGCCGACCCGCAGCGACTGATACCCTGTCAAGGTAGATTGGCGTGCCGATTGGCGGACACGCTTGCCCCACCCCATGGTCACCAGAAAACCCGTGAACGCCGTCCTGCCACCACCGCAACTCGAGGCGCCCCGCAGCGCTATCGAGATGCTCAACAGCGCGTGCTTCTGCCTCAGCCTTGACCAGAGCGCGCTGGCCCGTGCCCTCGATTCGGAACTGGGCCAGCCAGGTCTTTCAGAGATGGTTCGACAGCGCTGCCCGTTCCTCTTCGCAGCACTGCCCGTGTTCGTCGCGACGCCGCAGCTGCATCGCATGGCGCAGGTGATGCATGCAGTCGAATCGGTGGTGGCGCTTGCGGCCTACCGGGAGCAGGTGCTGGACGCGGCACCGGCCATCGCCAGGCTCGGCACCCGGGGGCCACTGGGTGCCTTCTTCGGCTATGACTTCCATCTGAGTCAAGGGCATCTCGGGCTGATCGAGATCAACACCAATGCTGGCGGAGCGATGCTCAACGCCGTGCTGGCGCGAGCACAGCATGCCTGCTGCAGATCGGTCGATCCCATGGTGCCCACGCTCGCCAGCGTGGCAAGCTTCGAGCAGCAGATCGTCGCCATGTTTCGGCACGAATGGCGATTGGGTGGGTTGTCGGCGGGTCTGGCGAGCGGCCAAGCTGAAGGCACGCGACCACTGGCCAGTATCGCCATCGTTGACGTAGCGCCCGAGGATCAATACCTCTACCCCGAGTTCCTGCTGTTCCAGCAGTTGTTCGAGCGGCACGGCCTGCGCGCAGTCATCGCCGACCCAGCCGCGCTCGAATGGCGCGACGGCGTGTTGTGGCACGGCGACCTGGCCATTGATCTGGTCTACAACCGGCTGACCGATTTCTACCTGGAGCAGCCGGGCAGCGCCGCGCTGCGTGAAGCGTACCTGCAACAGGCCGTGGTGCTGACGCCGCACCCGCAGGCCCACGCGCTGTACGCCAACAAACAGCACCTGGCGCTGTTCAGCGACGCAGCGCGGCTACAAGCATTGGGCGTGCCGCAAGCGACACAGCACATCCTGCTTGAGCACGTGCCTCACACCGAGCTGGTCAACGCTGCCGGTGCACAGCGTTTGTGGGATGCGCGTCGAAGCTTGTTCTTCAAACCCGTTGCGGGCTTCGGCAGCCGCGCGGCTTATCGCGGAGACAAGCTGACGAAGCGGGTCTGGCAAGACATCCTGGCTGGCGACTACGTCGCGCAAGCGATCGTCACGCCAGGGGAGCGGGTGATCGACGACTCGGACACGATGAGTGCAGAGAGGGCAACCAAGGCCATGAAGTTCGACCTTCGCGCCTACACCTACAACGGCGAAGTGCAGTGGGTGGCAGCGCGTTTGTACCAGGGGCAGACCACTAATTTTCGCACGCCGGGTGGCGGCTTTGCGCCGGTGTACAGCTCAGCCGATGCGTCGGGCCAAGCCGTGCTGGGCTGCACGGCAGACGGTTGCAGCGACGCCGGAGGTGACGTCGAAAGCGATAGCGCTGCGCATGCCTCCTATGTTTTTCTGCTCGACGAAGGCAGTGGTGTCCACCCGATCCCCCACGCCTTGTATGTTGCGCTAGCGCGCGGCGACGCAAGGTCTGAAGCCATGGCAGGGCAAACCTGGCGCCTGGCCGACTGGTATGTGCGCCTGAAGGATGGCGCGCCGACCACCGTGGTCAACGAAACCTACAGCCTGGTGCATTTCGATACTCGGGGACAAGTCGATACAGCGCGCGTACACAAAGCCGAGCAGACACCGTCGGCGGCAACGGAAAACGCCGCTTGGCCGAGCGTTGCGCAACGGGGCCGAATGTTGGAGTTGCTGTTTGGCGCGACCGGATCACCCCATTCGCCGTGTGCGGCATCTGCGGTGAATTAGGGCCTGTTCGGAAACTCCTCGCCAGGCATCAAACGGCCTCTTGAAGCGGTCTGCGGCGTTGCAAGCGCTCGCAATACCAACTGGTATGGCTGCGCTTTGCGCCTTGCAGCTCACTCCAATAGACCATTTTCTGCCCGACGACGGCTTTGATAACAGGCCCTAAGATTCGACGGCGCATCGCCCGACATGCGGGCGGTTAATTGAAGAGCATGCTTCATCGACCCCAGCTGCGCCTCAACAGTTTTTGCCCTTCGCTGTAGATCAACACCACGCTGGCCATCGCGGCGCACACCAGCCATTGGTCCAGCGCCAGCGGCGCCGTGCCGAAGGCGATATTCAGGAACGGGACGTGGACGACAGCAACCTGCAACACCAGTGAGAGCGAAACGGCACCCCAAAGCCAGGGGTTGACGAACAGATTGGCGAAGGCACTGGTGGTGTCCGAGCGCGCGGTGAAGCCGGTGTACAGGCTCGTGAACACCAGGACCGTGAATCCTGCCGTGCGGGCCGTGGTGAGGTCACCCGTGCCGGCAATCAATCCGCCAGGCAGGTAGAAGTCCATCGTCAGCAAGCTGACCAGCGCGATCACCAGACCGGTCTGGATCACGCTGGACCACATCCGGGCATCGATCAGGCGCTCATCGACATGCCGCGGCTTGCGCGCCATCAGGTCGTCGGTGGCCGGGTCCACACCCATCGCCAGTGCGGGCCCCGAATCGGTAATGAGGTTGATCCACAGCAGCTGGGTGGCGAGCAGCGGCAGCACCACCGCGCCGCTGGCACCGGCCTCGGTGGACTTCAACCCGATCACGCCAGCCCCCACCACCCCCAGAAATACCGTCAGCACCTCGCCCATGTTGGACGACAGCAAGTAGCGCAGGAACTTGCGAATGTTGTCCAGGATGGCGCGCCCTTCGCGCACGGCTTGCACGATGGTGGCGAAGTTGTCGTCGGCCAGGATCATCTTGGCCGCTTCCTTGGTCACCTCCGTGCCGGTCACGCCCATCGCGATGCCGATGTCGGCGGCCTTCAAGGCCGGCGCGTCGTTGACGCCGTCACCTGTCATCGCCACGATGTTGCCGTCGGCCTGCAATGCGTCAACGATGCGCAGCTTGTGCGCTGGCGCCACGCGAGCGTAGACCGAGGTCTTGCGCACGGCCTCGGCGAACGCCGCCGCGTCGAGTGCATCGATCTCGGCGCCCGTCAGGGCGGGTGAACCCGCGTCGACGATGCCGAGGTCGGCCGCAATGCGTGCGGCCGTTTTCGGGTGGTCCCCGGTGATCATCACGACGCGGATGCCAGCACGGCGCGCTTCGCGGATGGCCACCGCCGCCTCTTCGCGCGGCGGGTCGATCATGCCAACGGTGCCGACGAAGATCAGGTCATGTTCCAGTGCGTCCGCATTCGCCTGGTCTTCACCCGCTTCATCAGGCCGGAGTGGCCGGTAGGCCACTGCCAGCGTGCGCAATGCGGCGTCGGTGAGGGTGTCGACGTCGGCCAGCAGTCGCGCTCGCAAGGCTTCATCCAGCGCGACGACCTCCATCCCCACGCGCACCCGTGTGCAACGGCCGAGCAGCACGTCGGGCGCGCCCTTTGTGATGGCCACGAGCGCTCGATCGGGTTCATGAGCGTGTTCGTGGTCGCGTTCGATCGTCGTCATCAGCTTGCGCTCGGATGTGAACGGCACCTCGCCGACACGTTCGAAGCGCCGCTCGCGCCGTTGCGTCACCCCCAGCTTGCGCTCGGCCACCAGGAACGCGGCTTCGGTGGGGTCACCATGGATCTCCCACTCGCCACCTTCCGTCCGACGCAAATCGGCGTTGCCGGCCAGGCTGCCACCGCTCAGAACGACGATGGTTTCATGGCGCAGCGGCCCGGCAGCCAGTTCGGCATCGGCGTGCTCGATCGGGTGGACCTGGCCCTCGGGGGCGTAGCCCACCCCGGTGACAAGGGTCCCGCCCGAGGCCGTCATCACGCGCTCAATGGTCATCTCAGAGCGGGTCAATGTTCCGGTCTTGTCCGAACAAATGATCGACGCCGAGCCCAGCGTCTCCACCGAAGACAGGTTCTTGACGATGGCGTGGTGCTTGGCCATGCGCTGCACGCCCAGCGCGAGCACCACCGCCAGGATGGCTGGCAGCCCCTCGGGCACCGCGGCCACCGCCAGCGACACGCCGAGCAGCAGCACATGCACGACGTCGGCTGTGTTGCGGATGTCGGAGATGAGCAGGATGGTGCCCACCACAACGATGGCGATGGCCACGACCGCCATGCCCAGCGAGCGTCCGATGCGCGCGACTTCCTTCTCCAGCGGCGTCGGCTCCTCGACAGTCGCCTCCAGCAGCGCCGCGACCTTGCCCATCTGGGTGTCCATGCCGGTGGCGGTGACCACCGCGCGGCCCGTGCCCTGCGCCACCGCAGTGCCCTTGAAGACCATGTCGAGCTGGTCCCCCAACGCGGCTGGCTGGGACAGCGTGGCAGTGGCCTTGAGCACGGCTTCGCTCTCACCGGTCAAGGCGGCCTCCTGCACCCTCAGCGTGGTGGCCTGCAACAGGCGCGCGTCCGCGCCGACGGCGTCGCCCTCGGCCAGTACGAGCACATCACCGCGCACCAGCTCGGCGCTCGGCACACGCTGCGGCTTGCCGTCACGCAGCACGGCTGCCGTCGCAGCCGTCATCTTGGCGAGCGCAGCCACCGCGTTCTGCGCCTTCGCTTCCTGCAGGTGGCCGATCACCGCATTCAGCAGGACGACGGCGGCGATGACGATCGCGTCCACTGGCCAGCCCCGCCCTTGCGCATCCGTGCCCTCGACCCACCATGCCACCAGCGCCACGGCCACCGCCGCCAGCAGCAGGTAGATCAGCGGGTCCTGGAACTGCGCCAGCGCGCGCCGCCAAGCCGGCACTGGCGGTGCCGCACGCAGTTCGTTGGGCCCGTGCTGCGCGAGCCGGCTCGCGGCCTCCTGCGCGCTCAGGCCGGTCTCGACATCCACACCCAGTGCCGCTGCCACCGCGTCGGTCTCCATGACCGACGCGTCGCCAACTTCAGTACTGCTGCCGGCTGCCGCGGCCGTCATGTGAGCAATCCCCAGGCGTGGCGGGCGATCACTTCTGAATGGCAAGCCACTTGTCGAACTGCGCGATCTCCTTCTTCTGAGTCACGATGATCTGTTTGGCCATGGTCTTCATCTCAGGCGACTTGCCGTTCGCAAGCTCCATCTCGGCCATGCTCAAGGCTTGTTGATGGTGCATCTTCATCATCATCGCGAAGTCTTTGTCGGTGTCGCCCGATATCGTCATCTTCTGCATGCCTTCCATGCCCATCATCATGGACGCCTTCATGTCCTGTGACCCGCCCGCTCCCTTGTGCATTTGCCCCATGGGCATGCTGGCGGACGGGGCCATCGCAGGCGCGGTCTGAGCCTGCACGGATGCGCAGGCGAGGCAAAGTGCCCCGAGCTGCATCAGGCACAGGGCATTGATGGGGTTGGGCATCTTGAGGTTCATCGGTATCTCCAGTGGATTGACGGGTGTGATCAGTGAGCCATGGCAGCGCAGGCGTGCGCACAGCGCTTGCACGCCTCGGCGCACTGCTTGCAGTGATCCATGCTGTGCTTGCCGCACTCTACTGCGCAGCCGCGACACGCGTGCGCGCAGAGCGCGCAGATAGCCTGCATATGCTCGCCACCTCTGGCCATCGACGCCGCGGCGAGCCGGCAGATGTCGGCGCATTCCAGATCTAGTGCGATACAGCGCGCCATGGGCTTCGGGTTGGCCTCCTGGAGGCACGCCGTCGCGCACTGCAGGCATGCCGCTGCGCATTCGTTACATGCCTGCAGGCATGCGTCTTCGATCGGGTTGGGCATGGAGAATCCTTGGGGCTGCCGCACGTTTCGGCGAAGCGATCATGGCAGCATCGGAACACTCGGACTGTACGTCAGCGCACGCTGGATCAGTTCGGCGCGTAGCCCGCCTCGGTCACTGCCGACTCGATGGTCTCGCGGTCTTCAGCGGTCTCGACCCGCACCCGAGGGCTAGGGCCTGTTCGGAAACTCCTCGTCGGGCAGCAAATGGTCTATTGGAGTGGGCTGCAAGGCGCAAAGCACAGCCATACCGGTCGGTATTGCGAGCATTTGCTACAAAGCAGACCGCTTCAAGAGGCCGTTTGATGCCTGG
>JANMGB010000073.1:0-18561 GCA_031374415.1 Burkholderiales bacterium | reverse complement strand
GGCCCTTTGCAGCGCCAGCCCTCCGGGTGGGTGGCAGAATGGGCGCACTCCACGTTGCAAATGCTCGACGTGGGCACCACCACGTCTGCGCTTTGCGCCTCGATTGCGCCCATTCTGCCGCCCACGCAGGGGCCAGGTATTTGTTAACACGCCCTAGTACCCCGTTCCGCCGTGCTCGGCGTCCGGGTCGGCAGGAGTCTCGCTGCCGCCGACCGTGACGTTGAGGCGTGCCATGCGGTAGCGCATTTGGCGCAATGACAAACCCATGCTGGCACCCGCTGCTGTGCGGTTGTTGCGGTAGCGCTCTAGTGCGCGCAGCAAGATGTCGCGTTCAACGTCATCCAGGTAGGCCTCCAGATCGGTGGGCAAGGGCGGCGCGGCCTGGGGGGCTGCGATCACGGGCGGGGGCATCAGCACCGAGACATCCACCGGGGTGTAGCTGGAGATGAGATCCAACTCTGGGGTGGCTGAATCTGTCAGCGCAGTGTCAGGCAAGCCGAGATCGGACGCGCCAATCTCGGAGCCGCTGGACAGGGCCACGGCCCGGTGCAACAAGTTTTCAAGCTCGCGCACATTGCCTGGAAAGGAATAGCGCGACAAATACACCAAGGCTTCTTGGGTGAGTTGGGGGACGCTGGCGATGGCGGAGTCCTTGGCCAGACGCGACAAAATCTGCCCCGTGATTTCGGCCAGGTCTTCGATGCGCTCGCGCAGCGGCGGCACCCGAATTTGGATGACGTTCAGGCGGTAGTAAAGGTCTTGCCGAAAACGGCCGGTCTGCACTTCGGTGGCCAGGTCTTTGTGCGTCGCGCTGAGCACGCGGACATTGACGGGCAACTCGGCGGTCGCACCGACCGGGCGCACCGCCCGCTCTTGAATGCAGCGCAGCAGCTTGCTTTGCATGGACAAGGGCAAATCACCGATCTCATCCAAAAACAGGGTGCCGCCGTTGGCAGCCTGAAAGAAGCCCTCCCGATCCTCATGGGCCCCGGTGAAGGAGCCCTTGCGGTAGCCGAAAAACTCGGCCTCAAGCAACTGCTCGGGGATGGCGCTGCAGTTGACGGCAATGAAAGGACAGGTGCCGCGTGTGCTGACCTCATGGATGGATTTGGCCACCAATTCCTTGCCCGTTCCCGACTCACCATGAATGAGCACAGGGGCCATGCTGCGGGCCACTTTCTCGACCAGCGCACGCACTTGCTGGATGGCCAGGGACTGACCCACCATGCGGCTGAAGGCCAAACTGGCCGCCAAAGGCGGCGGCCCCGCCGGTGGAAGCACCACGGGGCTGGGCCTGGCTGCTCGGGCTGGAGCGGCGTCCGCTTGCTCTGAGCGCAAGCTGGAGGGCACCATGGTGGGAACCGACAGCGCACTGCGCCCCAGCGCCGACGCCACGACCGCCCGGAACTGGCGCAAGTCAACCGGCTTGGTGAGGTAGTCAAAGGCGCCCGCCTTGAGCGCATCCACCGCGTTTTCTGATGAGCCAAAGGCGGTGATCACGATGGCCTTTTCGCGCCGACCTTGGCGCTCCAGACTCCGCAGGAGGTCCAACCCCGAGCCGTCGGGCAGACGCATGTCGGTGATGACCGCGCTGAAAGCCCGCTCGTTCAGTTGGGCCCAGGCTTCTTCGACCGAACCGGCGGTTTCGATCTCGTAGCCTTCACGCAGCAAGGTCAACTCGTACAGAGTGCGAAGGTCAGGTTCATCGTCGACCACCAACAAGCTGAATTGCGAGGAAGGGTTCATGTTGACAATGCGCTGGCCGATCAGGTCGGCACGGGGTCCTCTTGAGTATCCAGCGGCTGCTGGGGGATGACCACGACAAATTCGTTGCGATGGGCGACTCCGCTGGGGACTTGGCGGTAGTCGATGCGGGCCCCATATCGCTCACACAGCTCTCGGCAAATGTACAAGCCCAGACCCGTGCCGCGACTGCGGGTCGAAAAGAAAGGCTCAAAAAGGTAGGGCTCCACATCCGCATCAATGGGCTCACCATCACTGGCCACCGAGATGGCCAGATCCTTCAATGAGGGACTGAACATTCGCAGCCTCACCGAGCCTGGCGTGCGTGTGCCGTGGCGCAAGGCGTTGTCCAGCAAATTCACCAAAACACGGCGCAGGTGGTCGGCATCGAATGCAGCCCCCCAGGGGCTTTGGGGTAACTCGAGCTGCAGGGCGCTATCAGCACCCAGCGGCAGCCCCGACGCTTGCGCCCATTCCCTGCACGTGTTGGCCACCACCGCGCAAACATCGATGACACCGGCCTGCTGTGGCCCCGCCGGCGCAGCCTCAAGGACGTCGTCAATGATGCGCTTGAGGCGCTGCACGTTGTCGGTCACCATGCGGGTGAGTTGCCTTTGCGTGGGCGTGGCGGCATCTTCAGCCAACAAAGCGTTGGCTTGCGCGATGGCGGCGAGCGGATTGCGAATTTCATGGGCAATGCCTGCGGACATTCGTCCCATGGCGGCGAGCTTTTCTTGACGGCTGCGGGCCTGCATGCTGCGCACGTCTTCGAGCAACAAGACACAGAAATCTTCGCTGGCCTGGGCCGCTTGATGCCGGGTAAAACGCACCCGCATTCGCAACACCCGCTGATTGCCAGGACTGAAGCGCACGCGCACGTCCCGGCCCTCCTCCGGCCAAGTGCCGCTGGCGAAGGCTTGCTCGACGGCACGCACCACGCTGTGCCATGCAGACACGGAGCCCAAGTTGAACGGTGCCGCAGGGCCCAGGCCCTCCGGCGCGAGCAATCGCCGTGCTGCGGGGTTGGCTGCACGCACCCGCCCCATGCGGTCGACAACCAACACACCGTCTTGCATTTCTTCAATCATGAGGCGGTTGAGCTGGGCCTGGCGCCGCGCCAATTCAAGGCTGCCACGGGCCGAGCGTTCTTCGCGGGCGATGCGCCCGGCCAGCTCACCGGCCAACACGGTGATCACAAAAAACCCACTGCCGGCCAACCCCGCCTGGCTCAACGCCAAACTGGCGTCGGATCCCGCCAGCGGGGCGAACCAAGCCACCAGCAACAGCCCCATCGCCACCGCAGCCGCGGTGGCCAAGGCCATGAGCCGGGGGGTCAGAACGCCCGCCATCAGGACCGGAAGAACCAGCAAGGGAACGTGGTTGAAGACAGCTGTCGAGGTCAACAAGTGCAGACCGAGGTAGCAGGCGATGTCCACACCGATCGTCCCCACCCAGGCTCGTCCCCGCAAGCGGGCCAGGCCGGGCCCCTTGTCATGGAGTGGATGATGGCGCTGGGGAAGCAACCACAGCCCCAGCGCCTGAGCGGCATAAACGAGCGTGATGATGACCACGATCACGCTGGGCCGCGTATGAAGGGCACCCGCCAAACCCAGTGACAGGACGAGCACCAGCGCGAGTGCGGCACGGGCGCCTAAAAAGGCGCGGTAGATGCGCTGGTAAGCGGTTTCACCTGCACCCACGACGCGCCGTGTTTCGCCCGAAAAAAACGGACGCGCGCCCTCTGGGCCCGACACAGTCGACTCATCTGGAGGCAGGGAATCCTCAGACCATAGGGCGGCCGCTTGTGCAGCCTCGTCATCTTCGTCAGGCAGACCCTCAAGCACCCCAAACCAGGACCGCCCCAGGGGCTGCACACGCTCGCTGACACGCCGGTCACGATGGCGTCGATCACGGGCCGACCTGGCATCGGAGGCGCGCTCAGTCATTCATGGCGGGACTGCTCGAAAGCCTGACGGTGTTGCGCACCACAAAACAGCCCCCCCTCGCCGAGCAGGGCATCGCTGCGAGGCAGGTGCAACCCGCAGTGGGCGCATTGCACCATGTCTTCGGGCTTGGCCTTGCGCCCGGCAGGAGGCGGCACGCGTGGCCGCCGACTCCTCACCCAAAGCCATAAGCCAGCACCGAGCACGGCCAACAAAAGCAGGTATTTCATGGTCAAACGGACTCCGGATCAATGGCTGCGTGTCTCAATGGGAATGAAGTAAAACCTGGAGGACGAAGCGGGAGCCCACGTAGGCCAACAACAATAAGCCTGCCCCGGCATAAAGCCAGCGGGTGGCCTGCAAACCGCGCCAACCAAATGCATGCCGCCCCAAGAGCAAGGCGGCAAACACAGCCCAGCCACAAAGAGAAAAAATAGCCTTGTGATCCCAACGCCAAGACGGCGACACCCCCCACCCGAGCACCAAGGCGGCGGTCAAAACCGCAAACCCAGCCTCAACGAAGCGAAAGGTCAAGCGCTCTAGCCGCAGCAAGGGCAAGCCTGGGGCATGGGTGCTGACCGACTTTTGACGCAGCTGCCGCTCCGCTCGATTGAGCAAAACAGCATGCAAGACCGCCGCTCCAAACAAGCCGTATGACGCAATACCTAACACCCAGTGCATGGGTGCCCAGGGGGCGACGTGGGGCAAGGGTTCTCCTGGGAACAGCGTGGCCAACCCGACCCCGACCATCGCAAACAAAGCCAAGGCACGGCGGGCGCCTGTGAGGGGCAAAAAGCGGCTTTCGATGCCGTAAACAGCAAGCACCAACCAAGCGGTGACCGACAAGGCGGGCGCAAACCCGAACCGCGCCGTGTGAGCGCCAGCGCTCCAGACGTCGAGCAAGATCACGCCGGCATGAAGACACCAGCCCAGCCACAAGCTGGCGCGGGCCAGGCCCACCCCCCCCGTGATGTCCAGGGCGACCGCCTTATCTGCAGCCGTGCGGTCATACTCATCGCCTAGCAGGCTGGCCAAACCGTAGGACAAAATCGCCAGAAACGCAGCAGCCAGCAACCAAGGCGCCAGACCAGGCGGATGGCCCCAAGCGTCGAAAGTTAGAATCATGCGGACAGTGTACTGATCCAGTCGCTCTTTGTATTGGTACCCCGTCTCAGTGAATTTGAAAGGTTGAATTGTTGCGAGGCCCATAGTGAAGTGCACAGGCTGCTGGATTCCCGCCTTCGCGGGAATGACGTGGGGGAATGTCACTCCCTGCGCCCGTCATCCCCGCGCAGGCGGGGATCCAGGAAGGCGCCTCAGGAGCGTGATGCCCGCGCGCTGGATTCCTGCAAAGTCAGCTTGTCCCTACGCCACTTGTTTGCTTCGACAAAATCAGCCTTTCAAATCCAGTGAGACGGGGTAGCGCCCGTTTGCATCCATCCCTCCAGACAGGGCCCCGTTTTTTTCAGGTTCACGAACCTCACACCGAGTTTGTATGGCATCCCATCTCACTGAACGACTTGGCCGGCTGGTCAAAACCATGCGTGGGCAAGCCCGCATCACCGAAAGCAATGTGCAAGACATGTTGCGTGAGGTGCGCATGGCCCTCTTGGAGGCCGACGTCGCCCTGCCGGTGGTGCGTGACTTCATTGCACGCGTCAAAGAGCAAGCCCTGGGTGCGGAGGTGGTGGGTTCACTGACGCCCGGCCAAGCCTTGGTCGGGGTGGTCCATAAAGAGCTGGCCGCCACGATGTCGGGCAATGAAATCGGGGCTTCGTCTGAGCTCAATTTGGCCGCACAACCGCCAGCAGTCATCTTGATGGCGGGCTTGCAGGGGGCAGGCAAAACCACCACCACGGCCAAGATCGCCAAGTACCTGATCGATAAGCGCAAGAAGAAGGTGTTGACCGTTTCGGCCGATGTGTACCGCCCTGCCGCCATCGAGCAATTAAAAACCGTCACCCGCCAGGCCGGCGCCGAGTGGTTTGCCTCAGACGCCAGCAGCAAGCCACTGGACATTGCGCGCGCCGCACTCGACCATGCACGCCGACATTACTTCGATGTGCTGCTGGTGGACACCGCCGGCCGCCTGGCGATTGACACTGCGCTGATGCAAGAGATTGCCGCCCTGCATGCGGAGCTCAATCCCGTGGAAACCTTGTTCGTGGTGGATGCCATGCAGGGTCAAGACGCGATCAACACAGCCAAAGCCTTCAAAGAAACCCTCCCCCTGACAGGCATCGTGCTGACCAAAATGGACGGCGATTCACGAGGGGGCGCGGCATTGTCGGTGCGCCAGATCACAGGGGCGCCCATCAAATTTGCAGGGGTCAGCGAGAAAATCGATGGCCTGGAGGTGTTCGACGGTGAGCGCCATGCCGGGCGCGTGCTGGGCATGGGCGACATCGTCTCGCTCGTCGAAGACATCAGCAAAAACGTGGACATGGCCGCGGTGCAAAAGCTGGCGCTCAAAGTCAAGTCTGGGGACACCTTTGATCTGAACGACTTTTTGGCCCAAATCTCGCAAATGAAGAGCATGGGCGGCTTGGCCGGCCTGATCGACAAGCTGCCGACCCAGCTCAGCGCCAAAGCCGGCGCCATGGGCGCAGCCGACGTCGACCGCGCCGAGCGAGAAGTGCGCCGCATGGAAGGCATGATTTGCGCCATGACCCCCCTCGAGCGGCGCAAACCCGACCTCCTCAAGGCCACCCGCAAACGGCGCATTGCCAAGGGTTCAGGCGTTCACGTCCAAGATGTCAACCGCATGCTGAAACAGTACGAGCAGATGCGCGACATGATGAAGAAGATGAAAGGTGGAGGCATGATGAAAATGCTCAAGCGCCTGGGCGGCGGGAAAAACCTCATGGGGTTCTGAGTTGCCGACCCCGAATCCCATAATATGGAATTTTACAAGTTGATTGACCCATCGGCGCTCGCCCGGTATCGTCCAGGCTCGTCACCAAATTGCATCACGCACCAGATCTCGAATGATTGATCAGCTCATTGTCGTATCGGTCGTATCGGTTCTGCTGTTGGTTGTGGCCGGCATCATCCGTGTCCGCAAGCAGCGCCCGGTTGCCCTGGATCAGAATGCCGGCTCCCCGGACGGTCTGGACACCGTCGCGGGCTGGCCACCCCAAGCCACCCGTGTTTTGACGGTGTCTGAACGTGCGGCCTACGACCTACTGAATCGGGCCTTGCCAGGCTATATGGTGTTTGCACAGTTGCCACTGTCGCGCTTTATCAAGGTGCCCACTCGCTACTCTTACGCCCAGTGGTTGCGCCGTGTTGGCAATCATTGTGTGGATTTGGTGGTGGCGGATCCGCTTTCGCGGGTGATTGCCGTGATAGAAATCCGTGGCCTGCACGCCCCAGACAAGTCCTTGCGCCGCCATGAGCGTGTGACCCGGGTGCTGGAAACGGTCGGCATCCCCTTGCATGAGTGGGTGGAGGGTGAGCTGCCGTCAATCGCAGCGGTGCAAGCACTGTTCAATGTGGCCGAGGCTGACAACGCCCGCACGGCGCACGCTCAGGCACATCTCAACCCGGTCATCCTCGCCCTGCCACCGGTCGACCCGGCGACCGTGACCTTCTACATCGCCAACGAGGCGCTGCCCGAGCAGCAAAGCGAAGCGGTAGCGCCAAGCACAGTAGAGACTCAGAAGTCAGCATCCGTCGCGGCGCCAGCCATGATGGACGGTGTGCCCTCTCGCGACGCGCCACCCACCACCTGGTATAGCGAGTTCGACACCCACCTGCCCGACGTCACGGCCATGACAGAGGAAGAAGCCGACACAGCGGCCACCGACAAGCGCAATTCATTGCTGCTGCAATATAAACCCCACTGAGCAAAACGCTTTTCTCAGTGCCATCGCGGAACCGCGCCGATGGCGGTCATCGGTTCAGCGGATAGTCAAAACGGATGAAACCGCCGTATTGGGCGAGTTTTTCATACAAAGCAATCGCCACTTGATTGCTTTCTTGTGTGAGCCAGTAGTAGCGAGCCGCCCCTTGAGCGCGTGCCCGGTCTGCGACCGCTTCGATCAAGGCCCGAGCCACACCTTGGCCCCGCGCCTGTGGTGCCGTGAACAGGTCTTGGAGATAGCAGTTGACCGGTGCCCACGTTCCCGTGTGAAAGAGGTAGTGAGCAAACCCCAGCAGCTGGCCGTTCGCAAAGGCCCCTAAACCGAAGACGCCATCACCTGCCAGCAAGCGACGCCAGGCCCGCTCATACTCAGCGTCCTGCGTCGGCGTGTTGTAAAAATCTTTGTACGCGCGGGCCAGGCGCTCCCAAGTGGGGCGGTCACTTTCGCTCAGTGCTGAGACTTGCAAGGACATGAGGCACTTTCTTTGGCGTCGTGGTGGGCGAGGGGTTGCATCGGAGTCGAGTCAAGTCGACTCGACCCCGTGGGCGATCAGTGCCGGAAGTGGCGCACGCCCGTCAACACCATGGCCACACCCCGCTCGTCTGCCGCAGCAATGACCTCATCATCTCGCACCGAGCCCCCCGGCTGGATCACGCAGCTGGCACCCGCATCAATCACCACGTCCAGGCCGTCACGGAACGGGAAAAAAGCGTCACTGGCCACGGCTGACCCTGTCAGGCTGAGCTCAGCTTTGTCGGCCTTGATGGTGGCGATGCGGGCAGAATCGATGCGGCTCATCTGACCCGCCCCCACGCCCAAGGTCATGCCGCCGCCACAGAAGACGATGGCATTGCTCTTGACGTATTTGGCCACCATCCAGGCGAACATCAGGTCGTCCAGCTGCTGCGGCGTGGGTTGCAAACGGGTGACAATTCTGAGCTCGTCACGCTGCACCACCCGGTTGTCGGCGGCTTGGATGAGCAGCCCCGAGCCCACGCGTTTGATGTCTTGGGCGTTGCGCCCTTGCTGCCAAGGCGTGTTGTCTTTGGGCCGGGGCAAGGCGATTTGCAGCACCCGGGTGTTGGGCTTGGCCGCCAAAAGGGCCAGCGCCTCGGGCGTAAGGCTGGGGGCAATCAACACCTCCACGAATTGCTTGGCCACCAAAGCGGCAGCCTCCACATCGAGCTCGCAGTTGAACGCGATGATCCCGCCAAATGCCGAGGTGGGGTCGGTTTTGAAGGCCTTGCTGTAGGACTCGGTGGCGTTAGCCCCCAAGGCCACGCCGCAAGGGTTGGCATGTTTGACGATGACGCACGCGGGCGTGTCGAATGACTTCACACATTCCCAGGCCGCATCGGCATCGGCAATGTTGTTGTAGGAGAGTTCTTTGCCCTGCAGTTGACGCGCGCTAACCAATGACCCTGGGGCGGGGTTCACGTCACGGTAGAAAGCCGCTGTTTGATGAGGGTTCTCGCCATACCGCAATTCTTGGAGCTTGACGAAACGAGCATTGCTTTGGGCCGGGTACAAGCTGCGTGCGCCATCGAGCTGCACCGACGAGAGGTAGTCGCTGATGGCTGCGTCGTAGTTCGAAATGCGATTGAAGGCGGCCACAGACAGCGCGAACTTGGTGGCCTGGCTCACTCGACCCTGCGCCTTGAGTTCTTGCAACACACCCTGGTACTGGGACTCATCTGTCAGCACGGCAACGTCTTTCCAGTTTTTGGCCGCCGAGCGCACCATGGCCGGGCCACCGATGTCGATGTTCTCGATGGCCTCTTCGAGGCTGCAATCGGGGCGCGCGACGGTGGCCTCAAACGGATACAGATTGACCACCAGCAGGTCAATGGTGTCAATGCCATGGGCCATCAGGGCGTCCATGTGCTCGGGCACATCCCGGCGGGCCAGCAGGCCACCATGCACCTTGGGGTGCAGCGTCTTGACTCGGCCATCGAGCATTTCTGGAAAGCCCGTGTGATCGGCCACCTCAGTGACCGGCAGACCCGCGTCGGCCAACAACTTGGCCGTGCCCCCCGTGGACAGCAGTTTGCAGCCCAGGCCATGCAAGCCTTGAGCGAGTTCGAGAACACCTGTTTTGTCAGAGACAGAGATCAATGCATGCATGAGAATCTTTCGGATTTCGATAAGGGGTTGTCGATCACGTGCTCAGTGCTCAGAGCAGTTTGTGATCCTGCAACTTGCGGTGCAGGGTATTGCGATTGATGCCCAACCATTCAGCGGCGCGGCTTTGGTTGTGCTCGGCATGGCTCAAGACCACCTCCAGCAGGGGCCTCTCGACCACTTTGAGCATCATGCTGTACATGGCGGAGGGCTCAATGCCGTCCAGATCTTTGAAGTAAGCCTCGAGATTTTCGCGTATGCATTCTTCGATGTGTTTATTGGTGCGCATGCGGCTCAGTGGAGGTCAATGATGAAGGAAGTCGTGCGTGGGTCCGGCCGAGTTGGTCGAACCAATGGCCCAGGGCCTGTACCTGGGCCTCACAACTTTGCAGAGTGTTCATATGGTCGCGAAAATCTTCACCGCCAGGCAGCCCGCGCACGGCCCAGCCGATGTGTTTGCGGGCCGTCAACATGCCAGCCCGTTCACCGTACAGACTGTAGTGGTCCATGAGATGGTCGAGCAAGCACTGCTTGACCCATGCGACGGGGGGTGGGAGCAGGATCTGGCCGGTCTCAAAAAAATGGGCGAGTTCTTGGAAAATCCAGGGGCGCCCTTGGGCGGCACGGCCCACCATGATGGCATCGGCCCCGGTATGCTGGAGCACAGCGCGGGCCTTGTGGGGTGAGTCGATGTCGCCATTGGCGACCACCGGAATGCGCAGCGCGGCTTTGACCTCGGCAATGGTGTCGTACTCCGCCAGACCCTTGTAACCCTGCTCGCGCGTGCGGCCATGCACCGTGACCATGGCCACCCCCGCAGCCTCGGCGGCCACCGCCAAGCGCACGGCATTGCGCTCGGTGTCACGCCAGCCCGTGCGCATTTTGAGGGTGACCGGTACCCGGTGGGGGGCGCACGCCGCCACGACCGCCTCAATGATCTCCAGCGCCAGTGCCTCGTTTTGCATCAGGGCGGAGCCGGCCCACTTGTTGCACACCTTTTTGGCCGGGCAGCCCATGTTGATGTCGATGATCTGGGCCCCGCGGTCGATGTTGTACGCAGCAGCCTCGGCCATCATGGCGCCCTCAGTGCCGGCGATTTGCACGGCGATGGGCTCAGTCTCACCCTCATGGTTGGCGCGGCGGCTGGTTTTGAGGCTGCTCCAAAGCTCACGCCGCGAGGTCACCATCTCACTGACCGCATAGCCCGCGCCCAGGCGCTTACACAGCTGCCTGAACGGGCGATCAGTCACCCCTGCCATGGGCGCCACAAAGTAGCGATTGGGCAAGGTGATGTGGGCAATTTTCAGCGTGCTTGGCTCGAACATGAAACGGTGGGCCCAGCAGCAAACTGCTGAAAAATAAGGCATTCAGTATAGCGGGCGCGACGAGATAATGCGGCTGTATGGAATCTTGGTTCAGTCAACAGATGAGCTTTGTGCTCGCCTTGCTCGCGCTGCCGCAATATGGCTTGAGCACCCTCTTCGTCATATCACTGGTGTCCGCGACGCTCTTGCCCATGGGCTCCGAACCGGCGGTGATTGGTTTGGTGGAGCTCAACCCTTCGATGTTCTGGCCTGCCATTGCGGTGGCCACCATCGGCAATACCTTGGGCGGTGCCATCACATGGTGGATGGGATTGGGTGCCCACAAGGCGTTTGACGCGGCGCGTCATCGCCCCTCATCTGCCCATGGACGAGCCACCACGTGGTTGCTTCGGTTCGGCGCCAAGGGCTGCCTGCTGGCTTGGTTGCCTATCGTGGGCGACCCGCTGTGCGCCGTGGCAGGATGGCTGCGCCTGCCATTTTGGCCCTGTGTGGCTTACATGGCGATTGGCAAATTTGCGCGCTATCTCACGATGACCGGATTGTGGATGGCGGGTCGTGCATTGACGGGGTATTAGGGCCTGTTCGGAGCAGTCTTCGTCGGACAGAAAATGGTCTCTTGGAGTGGGCTGCAAGGCGCAAAGCACAGCAATACCGGTCGGTATTGCGAGCATTTGCAACGCCGTAGACCGCTTCAAGAGACCGTTTTATGGCTGGCGAGGACTGCTCCGAACAGGCACTGGTATCGTATCAAGGGCCTCGAGCAACCCGCAGGCCCAGGCTGTGCAGGCGGTTGCCACGGGTGTAGGCGATCCGTGTAGCGCTGCGCAGACTCCGGCCATAGCTGTACCAAGAGCCTCCGCGCACCACACGCCGAAGTTGATCCCCGCCCGCTGACCATGATGAGCCGTCCATAGGCGCACCATCATAGTTTTCATGCCACACATCCTGCGTCCATTCGGACACGTTGCCGAGCATGTCGTGCAAGCCCCAGGGGTTCGCCGGAAAACTACCGACAGGAATTGACGCTTGGCGCCAAGCGCCCTTGGCACCACCTTTGTGTGAGAAAGTGCCATCAAAATTTGCCTGCTCGGTAGTGATGGTTGTGCCGGTATAAAAAGGGGTCGTGCTACCCCCCCGACTCGCGTACTCCCACTCGGCCTCAGTTGGCAAACGGTAAGACTTGCCAGACACTTCGGTCAATTTTTTGATGTATTCGTGGGCGTTGTCCCAGCTGATGTTGTCAACAGGGCAATCATCGCCACACTGGGCATGAATACTGGGGTTGTTACCCATCACCTTTTTCCATTGACCTTGGGTAACTTCAAATTTTCCGAGCAAAAAGGCACCAACGTTCACACGCCGTTGAGGGCCCTCGCTGGTCTCACGGTCCGCCTCGGTTTTGGCTGAGCCCATCATGAAATTGCCTGCAGGTATCGACACCAGGTCGGGGCAGACGTTGCAGTCTCGCATGACACCCGCGGGTGCGGCCGAGCTCGTGGCGGTGGGGGCGACCACTGGCGTGGCAGGCACGGCAGGAACCGGTGGCGCAGCCCGTGCTGCTGAACCAACACACAAGCATAGCAACCACCCCCCTGCCCAAACGACAGTCGAGTTGCGAAGATCAAGGTGTCCTTGACAATTCCGGGCGTGATTCATAGTCGCACTCCTTACTCTGCATTCAGCCTTCACGCAGCCTGGTCAACATGGCGCGGCTGCAGACGGCCAAGCCTTGAAAGAACGGCCTCATGCAGACCGCTTCGACAGGACTTAGCTTCCCTCGATATATCGGAGCGAAAACCAACTTCTTAAGGTTGAATCATGAGGGGTAGCGGCACCCCTCTCAAGCAAGCCGCGAACGCACCCACTCGGCCACCGACGCCAGGGCTTGCGGCAAGGAGGCGGGATCGGTGCCCCCGGCCATGGCCAGGTCGGGCTTGCCGCCGCCTTTGCCACCGACTTGTTGGGCCACGAAGTTGACCAACTCGCCCGCCTTCACCTGAGCCATACGGTCGGCCGTGACACCCGCGGCCAACTGAACCTTGCCAGCGTCTGCGCTGGCCAGCACGATCACTGCCGTCTTGAGCTTGTTTTTGAGCTGGTCCACGGTGTCGCGCAGGGCTTTGGCGTCCGCACCCTCCAACTGCACCGCCAAGACCTTGATGCCTTGGATGTCGATGGCCTGGCTTGCGAGGCCATCGCCTTGGGCTGAGGCCATGCGGCCCTTGAGAGCCTCACACTCCTTTTCGAGCCCGCGAACGTGCTCCAACACCTGGCCCAGACGCTGATTGAGTTCAGCGGGGGTCGCGCGCAGGCTGCCTGCCGCTTGTTGCAGGGTGGTCTCTAGTTGTTGCAGGTAGGCCAAGGCGTTGTCGCCGGTGACGGCCTCGACACGCCGCACGCCTGCCGCCACGCCGCCCTCAGCCACGATCTTGAACAAGCCGATGTCACCCGTGCGGCCAACGTGAGTGCCGCCGCACAACTCGCGGCTGCTGCCGATGTCGAGCACGCGCACTTCGTCGCCGTATTTTTCGCCAAACAACATCATGGCGCCGACCTTCTGCGCGTCCTCGATGGCCATGACACGCGCCTGGGTCGCGGCATTGGCCAGGATTTCGGCGTTGACCAGGGCCTCCACGCGGGCCTTTTGCTCCGGCGTCACGGGGGCGTTGTGCGCAAAGTCAAAGCGCGTGCGCTCCGGCGTGACCAAGGAGCCCTTTTGCTGCACGTGCTCGCCCAGCACCTCGCGCAAGGCCTTGTGCATCAGGTGGGTGGCGCTGTGGTTGCGTTTGATGCGTGCGCGCTGGGAGGCGTCTACCCTGGCGCTGAGCACATCGCCGACCTTGATTTCGCCTTCCACCACACGGCCTTGGTGCGCAAACACCTTGGCTTGAATTTTGACCGTGTCATCAACCTGGACCAGCGCTGTGCTGTTGCGCAGCTCACCCGTGTCGCCCACCTGACCACCGCTCTCAGCGTAAAACGGCGTGTGGTTGAGCACGATCACGGCATCGTCACCCGCGCGCACCTGGGCCACCGGCGCGCCGTCCACATACAAGGCAGTGACTTCGGACTGCGCGTGGCTGAGTTGCTCAAAGCCATGAAAGGTGGTGTCCACGCCGCTGTACTCGATGCCTTGGGCCAGTTTGAACTTGCCTGCTTCGCGGGACATCCTCTTTTGCTCGGCCAGGCAAGCGTCAAAGCGCACCACGTCGACCGTCAGCCCACGCTCGCGGCAGATGTCGGCGGTGAGATCGACCGGAAAACCATAGGTGTCGTGCAGCTTGAATGCGGTATCACCATCGAGGACAGCGTGACTGCCCAGGGTGGCCAAAGCCGACTCCAGGATCTCCATGCCGTGATCGATGGTGCGGAAGAACCCTTCTTCCTCTTGCTTGAGGATGTCGCTGATGCGTTGACCTTGCTGCTTGAGCTCGGGGTAGGCCTCACCCATTTCGCGGCTCAGTGCATCCACGAGCCGATGGAAGAAGGGCTGGCGCGCGCCGAGCTTGTAGCCATGGCGAATGGCGCGGCGGCAAATGCGGCGCAGCACATAGCCCCGGCCAGCCCGGTCAGGCACAACACCATCGGCCACGGTAAAAGCACAAGCCCGGATGTGGTCGGCAATGACTTTGAGCGATGGGGCCTGCAAATCGCAGTCACCGCCGCCCGCAGCATCGACCGCCTGCTTGGCGGCTGCGATCAGCGCCACAAAGAGATCGATCTCGTAGTTGCTGTGCACATGCTGCATCACCGCGGTGATACGTTCCAGCCCCATGCCCGTGTCCACGCTCGGACGAGGCAAGGGGTGCATGACACCCGCCTCGTCACGGTTGAACTGCATGAAGACGTTGTTCCAAATCTCGATGTAGCGGTCACCGTCTTCGTTGGGGCTGCCCGGCGGACCACCGGCGACCTCAGGCCCGTGGTCGTAGAAAATTTCGGTACAAGGTCCGCAGGGGCCCGTGTCACCCATCATCCAAAAGTTATCGGACGCGTAGCGCGCGCCCTTGTTGTCGCCAATGCGCACGATGCGCTCGGTGGGCACGCCAATGGTGTCGCGCCAAATGCCGTAGGCCTCGTCGTCTTCAGCGTAGACCGTGACCCAGAGCTTGTCCTTGGGCAGCTTGTAAACCTCGGTCAGCAGTTCCCAGGCAAAGGAAATGGCGTCGTGCTTGAAGTAGTCACCGAAGCTGAAATTGCCCAGCATCTCAAAGAAGGTGTGGTGCCGGGCGGTGTAGCCCACGTTCTCGAGGTCGTTGTGTTTGCCGCCAGCACGGATGCACTTTTGCGAGGTGGTGGCACGTTGGTAGGCGCGTTTGTCAAAGCCCAGAAAGACATCTTTGAACTGGTTCATGCCCGCGTTGGTGAACAACAGCGTGGGATCGTCCCCTGGCACCACTGGGCTGGACGGCACGATGGTGTGCCCTTTGGACTCAAAGAAATTCAAAAATTGGCGGCGGATGTCGGAGGCTTTCATGGCTTCTCTTTCTCGGAGCAAACATTCGACCGACCTAAAGGTCGGTGTGTAGGCTGTTGGAAGGGGTTTGCATCCCCTCCCAACGAGTCGCCCCTTCGGGGCTCTCCGGCCTGAAGGCCGGGGTTTCAAACCGATTTCAGTTTTTTGATGAGCCTGCGCACAGGCTGGGCATCTGCGGATTATCGACGCACTTGCCGCCCCCGCGGGGCTCACTCTTCGTTGGCTGCGCGTGGCGCAACGCCCTCGCCGAAGTTGGCAAAGCCTGCCCGCCCCTCAGCGCGCGCGGAGGTCGCCACCGAGATGGCGTGATGAAGCAACACCGCAGGCTGGGCGCCGTCTTGTGGGTACTGCCCGATGCCCAACGCGGTGGAGACGGTCAAGTCATGCCCACCTACTTTGAAAGGTGCATGCAAGGACGAAAGCAGCTTGCGCCCCACACGGGCCGCTTGATCCGGTGAGGCCACGGAGGCCAGCAAGACGCCAAACAGCTGGTTGTCGAGCGCGGCCACGACATCACTGGCCCGCACACCGGCCCGCAAGCGCACTGCCAATTTGCGACGCAACACCGCTGCGGCCTGAGCCCCAACCCGGGCTTCCGCCGTGGCCAAGCCTTCAACACGCAACACCAACACGGCCATTGGGGCGGGCTCGCGCTCGCGCAGGGCCATCAGATGGCTCATGTGTTCGATCAGTTGTTGCTCATGGGGCAAGCCGGTGCCCAAATCGGTGGCGTAGGCCCGGCGCATTTCACAGGCCAGACTGTGACGCTCCAGAGCGGCGCAAAGACGACGCGCCAAACCTCCGCTCAAGCAGTCGTGGGGGGTCAAAATGTCCTGCACACCCAGTTGCAACCAACGCTTCAAGTCGGCGGCAGCGATGTCAGTTGCGCCCTCAGACGGATCGGCCAGCAAGACCACGGCGGCATTCAACGCACAGCGCTCCAGCGCCAAGCCCAAGGACTCGGCTTGCTGAACGGTCAACACTGCGGCGTGCACATCATCCGCCCCCACTGCGCAGGCCAGCGCCTGTGCAGAATTCAGCCATTGAATGCTGAACGGCCCAAGGCTGGATGCCGCAACATCCTGAATCAGGGGGTCGCTGTCACCATGAAGGGCCAGCACGCGTGTCGACTTCGAGGACATCGGGAAGAGTGCACTGAGAGCCCAGGCGCGACCGTCAAGGGTCGAGCAACCAGGTCGATATGTGGAGCGGGTGAAGGGAATCGAACCCTCGTATGAAGCTTGGGAAGCTGCCGTTCTACCATTGAACTACACCCGCGTAGGGAGGCGATTCTACAGCGTCTGGTGTGTATGGACGACGTGATCGGACGCTGCATCGCGGCGTTTCAACCAGCGCTGGATGCCAAGGGCATCATCAAACGCATCGAAGCCCACGCCGACGCGCTGGTTTGGCTGGACCCGCTGGTGCTGGAGCAAATCCTCAACAACCTGATCAGCAACGTCGAAAAATACGCGGCCTCTGGGGGGGGCGATTCACATCAAGAGCACTCAACAAGCAGGATTGAGCACCATCGAGGTACGCGATTTTGGCCCCGGCATTGCGGTTGCTGACCGTGATCGCGTGTTTCAACCGTTCTACCGGGTCAGTTCGCGCTTGACCGACGGCGTCGCCGGAACCGGCATTGGGCTCGATATTGCCCGCCGCCTGGCGCGCCTGCATGGCGGTGAAGTGAGCCTGTGCGAGGTGACTCCAGGGGCTTGTTTCCGCGTCGTGCTGCGCACCGCACCCGTGCAGGAGAACGCATGAAAGTTTTGATTGCCGAAGATGACCGCAACATCGGCGACGGCTTGTGCGCCGTGGTGGAGGCCGAAGGCTATACCTCTTTGCTCGCGCGTGACGGGGAAGAGGCCTTGCAGCTGTTCCACCAGCAAGCGCCCCAGGTGGTGCTGCTCGACATCATGATGCCCAAACGCGACGGGTACGCGGTGTTCCGTGAGATACGGCGCATGGACGTTGATGTGCCGGTCATCTTCATCAGCGCCAAGTCAGAGGAAATTGATCGCGTGGTGGGCCTTGAGCTCGGCGCAGACGACTACATCATGAAACCCTTCGGCACCCGCGAGGTGATTGCGCGGATTCGAGCCGTGACACGCCGCACGCTGGCGCATAAACCGGTCAAGGAAATCGGCAGCGAGGTGATTCGTTTTGGCGACCTTGAACTGTTTCCGGACCAACTGCGCGCGAGGCGGGGCCCTCAGCAGATCGAGCTGAGTCTGCGTGACGTGAAGATTCTGCAGTGCCTGTTTCAGAACCGCAGCAAGGTGGTGGACCGCGACACGCTGTTCAACGTGTGTTGGGGTCGGGACTATTTTCCCAACAGCCGCACACTGGATCAGCACATCTCGAAGCTGCGCAAGTTGATTGAAGTTGACGCCAAAAACCCTGAGATCGTCTGCACGGTGCATGGTATGAACTACTCCACCCTATGCTGCGCAAAGGATGGAGTTTCACGGGGAGCGTGAGCAGCCCCGTATAGGCGCGGTTCCCGGCCTGTGTCTTCAACCTCCAAGGCCCATCGCAACACAACTCGTGCTGAGGCGATGTCTCGGGGCTCTGTGTGCCCGCATTGCGCGCATGTGTGCACTCGATCCGATAGCGTCTTTTTTTGCACGGCCCAGCAGTGCGGGCACCGCTGAGAGGGCTTGAGCTTTCGGGTCGGCGCCTCCAGCCATTCGCCGCCAGTTTCCAGCACTTTGCAGCGAAGCAGGGAGGTAAACAGCGCGGGGGCTGTGTCCAATATCTCGCGGTTCAAGCCCGCTTTCTGAGCGACATTCTTACCAGGATTTTCCACCGTCCCGGCTGCGCTGCGCGTCATGCGAGCGATTTGCAATTCTTCGCTCGCTACCAGCGCGTACTGGCCCGCCAGTTTGGCTGTCGTCTTGTGCATCCAATCCAAACGTCGGCGGGCTGTCTTGCCCCGTGCCGCTGCCAGCTTGCGCACCGCCTTGCGGCGGCGGTTGGATCGCTTGTTGCGCTTGGATGAGACAGCCTGCTGGAGTGCAATGACGCGCTCCTTCTCAGACTGCCACCAGCGCGGGTTGTCGATGCAGATCACTTCGTCAGCG
>JANMGB010000024.1:0-4145 GCA_031374415.1 Burkholderiales bacterium | reverse complement strand
CGGCCGCCAGAGTTCGAGCGCGGCGGCGGAACGGGTGGTCGACATCGCCTTGGCCAGCTCGGGAACTGTCGGGTCGTGCAGTGTGCACAGCACCTCGTTGTCATGCGGCAAGCGCGTGTGGGTCACCCCCTGGCTGACCATTCTCGCATCGCACAAGATGGGCGCACCAGCCACCAGAGCCTCCCGTGCCGCACGCACGAAACCGGTCGAAAAACGCAGGTGCGCCTCTAAACCGATCTGGCCGGCGGCATGGATCATGCGCACCGCCACCGGCTCGTCGTCGGCATCGAAGCGGGCGAGGTCGGCCTCGGCACGGATCATTGCGAAGGAGCGTTGGTAGATGGCCGCGCCATCGGTTTCATAAACGTACATCAAAGGGCTCCGATGAATGAGAGAACGGCTTCAGGGGCGAGCTCGTGGTGTGATGGGGTGTCCCAGGCGCAAGCGCCGCGCACGAGGTCGAAGTGGGCGTTGCGGCCGACCAGTGTGATGTCGGCTGCGTGAGCGCGTGCGCAGCCTTTGGCACAGCCGGACACATGGAGACTGTGGCACGCGCCGAGGGCCATCGTCGCGAGAACAGGCGAAAGTGAACGGGCGAGGACGCGAGTCTCCACCGTGGCCGACGGACATGACGGTGCGCCCGGACAGGCATCAACGCGCAGCAAGGGATCGTCAGCTGCTGTGAGGAACTCGCTCGAGTCGCAGTGAGTGCCGGCCTCCAGAATCAGTGCACGGTGCGGCGTCAGGCGCAGTGCCACGGCGCCGCTGGCACGCAGCAGGCGAGCAAGGGCGGCGGCCTGGATTTGGCCAAACGCCACCCCGTAGACCGGCCCGAGTGCGGCGTGGCCAGGACGCGGCAAATCAGCGGGCGGCGCTGGAGGCTCGAGCGCTTGCAGGTCGTGGGGAAGCGGGTGGGTCAGCAGGTGGCGACGCATGCGCCGGGATGCCGGTTCAATCGATCGCGCTGTCGCGGCAAACCAGGTGGCCAGGGCAAGCGCCACATCCACGGCATCCGCCCGAGTGACGGGGTGGCCAAGCTCGGCACCATCGGCACGCACAATCAGCCCACCCGACCGGGCGCGCTCGATGCGCACATCGGCCGAGGCGGCGCCCAATACCGGCGCCGATCCCGCGTCAACCGCAAAACCGAACTTGGGCGGCAAGGCGGGTAGCCTGCCAAGGCTCGCCGACAGCTCGGTGGCAACGCGCTCACTGTCATCGCCAGCTTGCCAGCAAGGCGTCACGAGGATGGCGGGCCAGGCTTCCCGCGCCGCGTCGGGATCCAACAGGCCCAGGCGACAGAGGGCATTAATCACCCCGTGATGGGCGCTTGGTATCACCCCGCGGAGTTGAAGGTTGGCGCGGTTGCTCAGGTCGATGAGCCCCGAGCCGAAGCGCTGTGCCACCTCGCAAAGCCCGAGAGCCTGCGAGACTGTCAAGCGCGCGAGGTGGGGGCGCACACGCACCAGCAGGCCATCGCCTGAGGCCATGGCGCGATGGGCGCCGGGACACCAGCCCTTGGCTGTGGGGCGTAAGCCCGGCGGGCCTGCTGTAGGGCTGTCTAGGCAGGTCATGGGTGCAGGCACCGGTTCAACACGCCGGGTTCGAAGTGGCGATCCACCATGTCGGCCAGTCGCTCCAGACTGGCTTCGAGCGTGTCCGTCCCAGCTCCGAACAGCGCACGCATGACGGTCGGCGATTCAAACAGGCCGTGGGCGTAAACCCCCAGAACCGGGCCTCGCTGCCAGCCGATCACCATGCCGCTGCCGTCGTGCAGGACGCTGGTGAGCGGTGTGCCTAGCGCGGTGTCGCCGGGCTCGGTGATTCCGGTCCGGATCTCGTAGGCTGGGGCGTCAATGCCAGTCAGCGCCTGCCAGGGTGGCTGCAGATCGGCGAAACGCGCTCGCACCGCCAGCACACGCTTGGGGGCGACATAGTGGGTGTTCAGTGGCAGCAGTCCGAGGCCGGCCTGGGTGCCCGGTGAGCCGTCAAGGCCTAGCGGATCGCTCAACACCGTACCCAGCATCTGCAAGCCACCGCAGACACCCAGCACCCGTTTGCCCTGGCCCACGTGACGGGCGATGGCGGTCTCCATCCCCCGCTCTCGCAGCCAGCGCAGATCGCCGCTGACCTGCTTGGAGCCAGGCAGGATGATCCAGTCCGCCGCGTCGAGCTCGGCCGCGTGGCGGGCCCAGCTCAGCCGCAGACCGGGCACTTGGCGCAGAGGCTGGAACTCGTCGAGGTTGCTGATGCGCGGGTAGGCAAGCACGGCCACCCGACAGCTTGGAGCCTCGCCATCGCCTGTGGCCGCTGCATCAAACACACCGTCTTCGTCGGGCAGGCCGTGGCCGCGCTGCATCGGCAGCACGCTGACGGTGGGCACGCCCGTCAGGCGCTGAAGGTGTTCGGGCCCGGGCGCAAGCAAGGCCGGGTCGCCGCGGAATTTGTTGAGCACAAAACCAGCCAGCGTGGGCTTGAGATCATCGGGCAGCAGCGCCCAAGTGCCGTAAAGGTGGGCAAAGGCGCCACCCCGGTCGATGTCGGTAACGACCAGACTCTCAAAAACCCCCGCAGCTTGAGCCCAGCGAGCGGTGCCAAGGTTGACGTAGTCGTGCTCGGCCAGGTTGATCTCCGCAGGCGAACCAGCCCCTTCGATCACCAGGAGTTCGTGCTGGGCGTGCAGGCGCAAGAAGCTTTCGCGCGCCGCCGCACTCAAGTGGGCGCTGCGCTCGCGCCAGGGCAGGCGCGACAAGTCATCCCTCACGCGACCTTGCAATACCACCTGGCTGGCGGTGTCGCGCTCAGGCTTGAGCAGCACCGGGTTCATGTGCACCGTCGGTGTCACGCGGGCCGCCAGGGCCTGGAAGTACTGCGCTGCGCCGATCTCGCCGAACCCACCGTCCGGCCCAGGGACCACGCGTGCGTTGTTGCTCATGTTTTGCGCCTTGAAGGGCGCCACATTGATACCGCGCTGTGCCGCCCAGCGGCACAGCGCGGTGGCCAGCAGGCTCTTGCCCGCACCGCTGCTGCTGCCCCAGACCATCAGGCTGCGTGTCATACCAGGCCTCCCGAGGCACTGGCGCCTGTTGGAAGCAGCACCGCAGCCGGCAGCATCCAGCACTCTCCATGCCGCGACGCAACAGGCCACTGCTCGGCCCGAACGGGCAACGGCTGCCCGCTTGCCAACCATCGCCGCGCGAGCATCCAACCGGCGTGTGCCACGATGACAAGGGGTGCCGCAGGTGCTTGCCAGGCGGCCACCCGTGCAAACACAGCGTGGAGGCTTTCGCCGCCACCGGGACGGTGGTTTAGGAACGTGCCACACCAGGCATCGACCTCTGCGCTGGGGATTTGCGACCATGCCAGGCCGTCCCAGCGGCCGAAGTCCATTTCGAGCAGCGCGGGAAGCTGCTCGTGCTGCCAGCCCCAGCGCCGCAGCCAGTGCCCGACGGCCGCACAGCGTTGCAGTGGCGAGGTCAACACCCGTCGTGGCAGACCTTGTCGGCGTGCGACATGGCGGATGCGGTGCGCCAAGCGCTTGGCACGCCGCGGGTCGATGCCCAGGTCAGTGCGGCCGATGCAGCGGCCCGCTGCTTCCCGTGCTCTGGGGTGCCTCCAGACCCACAGCTGGCCCGCAAGCTCACGCATGGCGGCCCCCGAAGAGTGGCAAGCACGCCAGCCAGGCCAACAGACCGACCAGCTCGACGATCTGCTGTGTGGCGCCCAGCGTGTCGCCGGTGAAGCCCCCAAGGCGGCGGCGCAGCCAGCGCGCGCAACACAGCGTGGCCAATGCGCAGGCCACCAGGGCAGACAGGGCCACCCCCAGCGCAGGCGGCAGAGAACACGCCCCAACCCAGACCATGAGCCCCACGACAGCACCGCTGGCGAGCCCGACCCAGAGCAAGGCGACAGACAACCCGCTGCCACTCACGCGCGTGGCCAATGGCTTGGCCTTGGCATGCTCGGGGTCACCGGCATAGGGCAGACGCCATACCAGCCAAACCGGGGCTGCGCGCGACACTGCATGCGACCAGATGAGGACCATGGCGGCCCAGGCCAGGCTTTCGGTCTGCGTGGAGCGCGCCAGTCCCGCCACAGCCGTCACCTTGAGTACCAACGCCAGCACCAACGCCACCGCACCGTAG
>JANMGB010000393.1:0-10277 GCA_031374415.1 Burkholderiales bacterium | reverse complement strand
ACGAAGGCGGAAAGATTGAGAAGCGCAGGCAGCACGCCTGCAAGTTGATCGGTCAACATGGTCGTGGGGGAACAGAACAGAGCCAAAGGCGGCTGTTACGCTGTTGTTCCCCCAACCGTTCCCCCGAAGGAGTGAGACCGATTGGGCCAAGGTGATGAGGATTAAAACCGTAACACCTTGATTTCCTTGGCGTTTCCCAGCGAAATGAAACGTTCCGGAACCCGGTAATACACCATACTGGTGGCGGATGGTTGACTAGGTGCCGACTGGCCTCCCGAGCTTGTGAGCACTGGTGCGGGTTGCTGCGGGGAGCTGCAAACAACATCACATGCCGCGTCTTCGGGAATACTCGCGTAGTCGCAAGTACCGAGCATCTTGCGCAAGGTTTGGCGCGGCCTGAACGATTTGATCCAGGCATTGCCCCAACTCCCGAGGCCCCCACTGCTGATCGACAATCACGGCATTCAGCAGGCCCAGTGCATCCGCTGGATATTGGCTACACAAACCTGATTCGTGCAGCAGATGTACGACATAGTGCGGGTGTTCGATCGGTTGCAGCCAGTCCTGCACTGCAGCCAAAGCAGTCGGGAATTCACCTCGGGCGGCAATCACCATACGAGTCAAAGACTCGGCGATTCGTCGGGTCGCCAAGTCGCGGGATTTTGGCCAGATCTGTTGCCAGAACGGTTGGGCGCGGTTTCTCCAATAGTCCTCGCGCTGATCAGCAGCACCTTCCAGTGCCTGGGAGAGCGCCTGTGCCGATTCCTCCAACCCTTCTTGTGGAAGCGCGCCAATTGCAGATCGAAATTCCTCTACGGAGTATCCCTCGGTGGGGCCCAATGCTGCGTAGGTGAGGAAGGTCGCGAATTGCTGGCGGTGCTCGCCAAGATCGGCATAGTGCTTTGCACTGTCCAGAAACTGTGACCTGAACGCTGTCAGCAATGGCTGGTACAAGCGCGGCGACCAGAGAAAGCCTTCCCACACGGCCTTGGCTTCAACGCGATTGCTCCAGCCGAACAACGGCAGCAGGTGCTGTTCGGTCCAAGGGCGATCCACACGGAAAAATGCGATCAGTCGAGAACCCATCAGGACCCGAGCGTGGCGGAATCGATCTACCTGCACGTCGCACAATGTCGTGAAAACCTGCTTCAATTTAGCAGGAAGCAGATCGTTGTCGTTCGGGTTCTGCTTGAACCACAAGTTGATCAGTGCCTGTGTGGCGTGTCCGATGGGGTGATTGATTGCAGAGCCGACAGGGTCGTAGGTTTCGACGCCATTGCGGATGATCCGTGAACCTGAGCCTGCTTCTAGCGGCAAGGCCAGCACACGGTGACACAAACTCAGCAGGATATCCTCGTGACGGTTGATAGCCTTGGAGGCCGCCTCCATCCACCAAGTCACGGCGTGATCAATCTCCTGAAGTACGGCCTCGGGCATAGTCTGCACCAGCGGCGCAGCGTATCGCCAAGAGCGCGATACCATGCCTTCTTCAGCCCAGGCCTGCAGAGCCTCGCGCCATCGTCCAGCGGGCCACACACCATCTTGTGCGAGATCACATAACGCGGAGAGGCTGTGAAAGAAGCGCGTGCGGCAAACGTCACGCCACGTATCTTCGTAGAAAGGCCGCCGCTCGGGCATCGGCTTGATGAGCCATTCCACCAGCTCCTGCCGTTTGCGGGGAGCAATGTCGACATCCCGGCTGTCCTCGTAATCCGGATCACCGGTGCCGCTCATCCAGTGTGAGAACTCGTCACGCTCGTTGGTTGCCAACTGCCATTGCGGGTAGGCAGTAGATATTTCCGCCAAGCGTGCCGCCGCAGACGCACCCAAAACGAGGCCCGATGTGTTGAGTTTGGCCAGATGCAGCCAGACGGAGCGGGCCACCAAGTCTTGCCAACGTTCTGCTGCCAAGTCGTCCCGGTACATCTCGCGCGGAGGGCCTGCCAAAATGGCCCACTCCAGGCTTTGCTGTGTGACTCCTGCCAAATGTTGACCCTGCAGGACCAACAGCCTGAACACCTCCCGCCCCGTATCTGTAGACCACAACCACCACGCGTCGTCGGCCAGCAACCAATCCACCCACTGCTCGGGCTGGATGCAATCATCGTGGCTCGCGGCAAAGAAGGCCAGACGTTTGAAGGTGGGGTAAGGCAACTCGAACCAGTTCTGTGCGATGCGTGCCGCACGCGCACTGTCGTTGGCACGAATCGCCAGCCATGCATCGCGCAACAACTCGATCAGGCTAACCCAGTCGCGGAAACCCCGGTTCTGCCAGTGGGGCGTAATGGATGGCAGATCCCAGTGCGAGCGGTCGCTACGTTCGTCGGCTTCGCCCAACTCCCGCAATAGATCCAGTGCATCACGCAACAACTGCTGGAAATCTTCCAACAGGTACGGAAAAGCAGATTTCCATGGCTCGTCGGCAAGGTCGCGCAGAGCGGAATGCACATGATCAGCGGCCAGCGCGAGTTCCCAGTCCACCAATTGCTTGATCCGCGTGGGTTCGTCGGTGCTGCTCGAATCGTCGTCGCCCCAGCGAAACGGCTTCTTCAAGACAAGCTTCACGGCAAGCAACTCCCGCAATTCCAGACGCAATGTGGCAGTCAGTCCTTCGCGCTTGAGACGACCTTGCCAGCGATATAAGTCGGGATCACGCCATGGCGATTTCACACGGCCACTGAGCAGTAGACGCCACAAGGTGCGCATCAGTGGGCCAGGAATGGCCTTGGGTGCATGCAAGCGGATTTCATCGAGCTCGGATGTTTTTCCCTCGCGCTCCAGTGAAGCAAATCTATCCAGCTCGTGTTCGATCAGCCACGGCCAACGGTCGTACAGCTGCCCACCGCGTTCTGCAATCCAGATGACCAGTCTGGGGTCATCCAGGTGGCGCACCAGCCATCGGGCCAAATGGAACATCACGTCATCCCACTGACTGCCAGTGATGCCGCCGGAGGCGAGCAGCATCAATGGGGCCCGGTCGTAGGGCGCAGGCCGGCGAATCAGGCTGAATCGAAGTTTGGTGTCGACTTCTATGTGAGGCGGCACTCCGAATCGAGCCAGATCGCTGTACAGAAAACGTTCGTCCGAGAAAGCTTCCAGCAGCCAGTCCAGTGACGGAACTGGATTGAAGTCGGCGAAGCGTTTTGCCGGTAAGCCTGATTTATCCGACAGAGCCCAAAGCATTCGCCCGACGAAATCGTCCTGCTGTGTGCTCTCCTGTGGGCGCGTCAGGGCGTGCTTAACAACGATGGCTTCTTTGCCCTGCACACCGTCACGGTAGGTCTCTGCCCAAGCGTGCAGGGTCTGGTGCAGCGCGGAATGGTCATAGCTGCCAATCGGCACGTTGTAGAGAATGGGCGTGACACCCTTCGCTTCCCATTCGATGGTTTTCCGGTGCTCCTGCCCCGGTTCACAATCACCCAGTGCCCAGGCTTGCGGCGTGACTTCTCCCAGCATCCGATCTGCTGCCAGCGCATCCATCATGTAGCGCAGCACCGGGTCGTTGATGCTGTAGCCCACAAAACAGACCACGTAGTTGCGGAACAACTCGCTCACAAAGCGGGCCGCCCAGCGCTCGGTCAGATACGCCAAGCCGAAATCACCACTGGTGACCACCAGCCGATTCAGGGCGGTGTCGTCGGCCTTTTCCGGCAGCAAGCCGTGCAGATAGACCAGCCCATTCCAGCGGCTGTTTTTCGGAATCGGCAGCATCGGGGCAGCGTGGGCCTGGAACGCTTGGCTCGTGCGTTTGGCTGCCACATGAAAGATGCGGTCGAAGTTGGTGGTGACCAGCCGTAGCGCGCCCTCGCGGCTGCGCGCCAGCCTAAGCAACGCCGCCTGCGTATCGGTGGCACCCTTGCGACGGAGCTTTGGTTTCAGCGCTTGCGCCAGTTTGCTTCGGACAGCCAGTCGCTGCCCTGGCAGGCGCCGCTCTAGCAGATCGAGCGTGGCATCGAACTGTCCGCGCTCGAAGGCGTCACGCTCAATATCGTTGAGTGATGTGCCATTCAGCTTGTAAATCTGTTCCACCAGCCCCTTGAAACCCGGCAAACCGGCAGGGTAGGAAATGCCTGCCCCACAGAAAAACACCACGCGGCCTTCCTCGTGCGCCTGCAAGAGCGCATCGGGGATGTCGGGGCCGTCGGTGACGAACTGCACTCACTGGCTCCCGGCAAACACCCGCTCCAGCGTCGCGGGCAACAGTGCGACATTGGCTTCGCGGATGGCGGTGTGCTTGGCCTTGAGGGCGGCGATTTCGGCTTGCAGGCGGTCGAAGGTTTGCTGTACCGCCAGCGAGGGCATGGGCACTTCGATGGCCATCAGCTTATCGAGCCCAAGCGTGCGGTTGCGGCCAGCACCACCGGGTGATGCGTCGCTAATCTTGAGCAGCCCCTCGTCGGTCAAGAAGTAGTAGCGCAAGAATTCAGCAGTCGTCAGTTCGGTATTGGCGTGGCAGGTGATGAAGCGGTGGGAGCCGAAGCGGCCCGCGTCTTCTGGCTTTGCGATGGCGATGGCACCTTCCCAGGCGAATACGTTGGAGAACAACAGATCGCCCGGTTCTATGCGGTACAGGCGCTTGGTACCAACCTCACTGCCGGAAAGCGGCGGCTTGTGGAAGGTGCCCTTGCCGAACGAGCGGATGCCGAGTTCCGGATAGCTACCTTCCAAGTCGATGGACTGTTCACGTCGCACCAGTGGTGCCACCTCCGCCATCGGCCGCAGCGGTGCGTCGGCGATGGCATCGCGGAACCGCAGCGCCAGCAGATGTTCGGCGTCGCGCTCGACGGCATGCAGATGCGCTTCAACCTGCCGGGTTTTTTCGGCCAGCGCGTCGAGACGGGTGACTATGGTTTGTTGTTCAGCCAGCGGCGGCAGAGGGATTTCAATGGCGAGAAACTGACTGGGCTTGATCCGATTCTTGCCGCTGGTCCCCTGTGCTTTTTCATCACAAGCCTGCCAAAAGCCACGCCACTTGGTAACGAGCCTCATCCACCGTGGGTCAATTGAGTGTTGATCAAGTACAAAAGTCGGGAACTCCGTGCTGACATAGGTGCCGGCTTGTTCGAGCGTAGCTACCGCAACAGCACCATTTCGCGCCCAAATTTTATTGACCACCAGATCATCTGCATCAATGCGATTGAAGTTGTTGTACTTGGTATCTGCGCCGTCAATCTGCTCTCGCTCATAAGCACCTTCGCCCCAGAGTCGGACCCCAAGCTGACGATAGATTTCGCCCGGAGTTGGCGTTGTGTAACGTTCTGCCGGAGCACAAAATTCGGACAGTGCGACTTTGGGCCACGTCATCATTCGGCACCCACCGCGCGAACGAGCACCTCGATCTCACCCAGCAGTCGCATCACCTCAACCTCGTGGCTGCGCATGGTGGCGATCAGGTCTTTCGGATCAGCATGTTCCAGCCCGGTCTTGGCATTCGGGTTCTTGAGGTCCAAGTTATAAATGGGCCAGTACAGCGCATCACCTTCGGACTGGGCGGACTTGGAAGCCTGTTCGTGGGCCTGTTGCTCGCTCTTGAGTGCCTTCAGGCGGTCTTGCAGCTCAGCCTTCTGGCCATTGGCAGCCGCCTGGATGGTTTGCTCCAACTCTCGAATGGGCTTACCCAAGGCAATGGCGGCATTGCGCTCGGCCTCGGCCCGCTGCCAGTGCGGCGTGGCGGCCTCGACGGCGGCGGCACGTTTGGCCGCGAAATCCACCTTCCAGGCCTGCGGGCCTTCCTCGCGGGCGTTCCACCATGCCAGGGCCAGGGCGAATTCTTCGAACTGCAGGGGCGCCGTCTTGCTGTACTTCTTGCGCCCTGCGGGCAACGGCAGTTCGTAGTACCAGATGGTGTCGGTAGGGCCACCGCGCTCAAAAAACAGAAGGTTGGCCGGGATATCGGTGTAAGGCGCGAATACGCCTTGCGGCATGCGCACGATGGTGTGGAGCTTGAACTCCTTGAGCATCTCCTCCTTGATCACGGCGCTGATGCCGTCGCCAAACAGGGTGCCATTGGGAACTACCACGGCGGCGCGGCCACCGCGATCAGCCGGCTTGCCACCGGGCACGGACGCACCGGCCACGCGCAGCTTGCGCATGATGTACTGCAGAAACAGCAGCGCGGTTTCCGCCGTTTGCATATTGGGCGGGAAGTTGGCCTTGATGCCGGCCTCCTCCTCGCCGCCGAAGGGCGGGTTGGTGAGGATGACGTCCACCCGCTCGCTGTGGCCGATCTCATTGACCCGGCGCTCGAGCGTGTTGCCATAGGCGATCTGCGGGGCCTCCAGACCGTGCAGCAGCAGATTCATCTGCACCAGCATGTAGGGCAGCGGCTTGGCCTCCTGACCGAACAGGGTGTCCTGCTGCAGTACCCGACGTTGGTCAGGCGTGCTGACCTGCGGTGCGATGTGGTCATAGGCCTCGACCAGAAAGCCGCCGGTGCCGCAGGCTGGGTCGAGCACCGTCTCACCCAGGCGCGGGTCGGTAACCTGCACCATGAAGCGCACCACAGGGCGCGGGGTGTAGAACTCACCGGAATCGCCAGCAGCATCGCGCATTTCGCGCAGCATCGACTCGTACAGGTGCGAGAGGGTGTGGATTTCCTCGCTGGCGCTGAAGTGGATGCCGTTGATCTTGTTGATGATGTCGCGCAGCAGGTACCCGCTGACCATGCGGTTCTGCACGCCCTTGAACACGTTCGCGATGACTTCGCGCTGGCTGCCTTTTTCTCCGTCGCCAGCCAGGCCACGCAAGTAGGCAAATAGGCCCTTGCCGACCGTGCCATCGACTCGGATGGCTGCTTCCTGGCTGATGAACGCCAGCAGTTCGTCACCGGTGGTGCCGTCATCACGGGCAGCCCAGTCGCGCCACCGGTAAGGGGCTTCGATGATGGGCTGGTAGCGCTTACCGTCGAGCTCGGCTTCCTCCTCATGGACCGCTTCAAGGTCGTCGAGGAACTTGAGAAACATTACCCAGGTGAGCAAGGGCAGACGATCCACGTCGCCATTGAGGCCTTTGTCCTTGCGAAGGATCTTGCGGGCGCTGCCGATCAGGGCCGATAGGTTTTCACGGGTGGTGAGCGGCGCCTTGGCTTTGCGTGGCGCGCGGGTCTTTTTCTCGCCCGTGGTGGCAGATTTGGCCATTGGATGCGGTTCTCGTTATTGGTATAGCGCGGTCTGCAGCCGGGAGACAGCGTCCTTCATGCCGCGCACACCGCCGAAGTGACGGGTGGCGATCTCGGAAGGACTGCCGAAGCGGTCGAAGGGCTGGACCTTCATCAGCTCGGACAGCGCATTGAATTGCAGGATGCCGCGCTCGATGTAACGGTCGAGCAGCAGCGTGAGGATTTCGCGGGCTGTGTCACCGTGCTGGGCGAAAAGGTCTTGCGTCTTGCGCTTGGCGGCTTCGGCACGCTGGCGGCGGGTCAGCAGTGGGGCATTCCAGGCCAGATGGCACAGCAGGTCAAACGGATCTGCGTCAGGCTGCTCACTGCTGCTGGCCAGCTCCGCGAAGCTGATGCCGCGCTCGGTCAGCTCGCGCAGCACTTCAGAACGTGTATCGGGGTTGGCCCAGGCCGATTGCAGTGCCTCGCGCGTAGGATAAAGCGTCCGCACAGCGCGGCCGGAATAGTCGGTGTACTTCACCACCTGCAGCTTTTTGCCATCGGTGTCGAGGTCATAGACCAAATGGCCGATGACTTCGACTTCGCCGCCGTCAATGTAGAACTTTCGGGGCTCGACAGGTGGCTCGGTGATGATGATGCCGGTGTCTGTGCCGATCTGCTCCTCGGGAAGCTCGTACTCCAGCGGCATATCTACCTGCGGCGCTTCAACCTCAGCCTCAGTGATGCCCATCTGTTCCCCGGTTTCATCAATGATCACTTCTTCGATCCGCGCTGGATCACCATCGAAGTCCGGATCGGCAAAGTGGCTGGTGGCCGTGCCGGTGAAGTCGATGATGTTGAAATACTCCTTGCCGTAGTCCACTTTCAGGCGGGTTCCGCGCCCCACTATTTGCTTGAACTCGGAACGCGAGCCAACCACGCGTGCCAAGACCACGTTCTTGACCATCTCGGCGTCCACGCCCGTGGTCAGCAACTGCGAGGTGGTCAGGATGACTGGCGCCGGCTTGTCGACGTCCTGGAAGTGCGACAGGTGGGTCAGGCCGATGGCACCCTCATCGGCGGTGACGCGGCACACGTAGTCGGGGTACTGCTTCACCAGATCGCTGTTCAGGTTGAGGAGCTCTTGCCGCATCTCGGCGGCGTGTTCCTGGTCGACGCAGAAGATCAGCGTCTTGGCGAAGCGGTCGGTGCCCTTGAGAAAGTCTGTGAGGTGCCGGGCCATGGCCCGGGTGCGTGCGCGCAAGGCCACGACGCGCTCGAAGTCCTTGGTCTGGTACTCGTCGTCCGGCACCTCGCGCCCGAAGCGATCCAGCTCGTCCTTGCTGGGGCGCCACCCCGCGGCGTCCACGGTGGTGATGACGCGGTGCACTCGGTACGGTGCGAGAAAGCCGTCCTCGATGCCCTGGCGCAGGCTGTAGGTGTAGACCGGGTTGCCGAAGTACTCGTAGGAGTCGCGCGACTCTTCGCGCAGCGGCGTGGCCGTCATGCCGAACTGGACGGCCGGCTTGAAGTACTCGAGTACCGAGCGCCAGCTGCTTTCGTCGCGGCTGGAGCCACGATGACACTCGTCGATGACGATCAGGTCGAAGAATTCGGGACGGTACTTGCGGAAGACATCCTCAGTGCTCGTCGACAGCGCCTGGTAGATGCCGAAGTACATGTCGCGGCTCTGGCTGACATCGCCGCCTGCGATCTTGTGGCGAGCGTCGCCGAAGGGAGCGAACATCTTGGCCATCGGATCGTCGACCAGGATGTTGCGATCGGCGAGGAACAGGATCTTAGGGCGTCGGTACTCGCCCGTGCGGTTCCATCGGCTGTTCCAGAGCTTCCAGCAAATCTGAAAGGCGACGCAGGTCTTTCCGGTACCCGTGGCAAGTGTGGCCAGAATGCGCTTCTGCCCCAGCAAGACGGACTCGATGACGCGCTGGATGGCGATGCGCTGGTAGTAGCGGGGCACCTTGCCGGACACCAGGTTGAAGGGCTCCAGCAGGTGCGCAGTCTCCGGCTGAGGCACCTGAATCGATGCTGTCAGCCGCAACCACAGATCTTCGGGCGACGGGTAACGATCGACTTTGCGCTCGGTGCCGGTGGTGTAGTCGATCTCGATGATGCGATGGCCGTTGGTCGCATAGGCGAACTTCAGTCCGAGCATCTCTGCGTACTCGCGGGCTTGCTGCACGCCAGTTTCGGCGGGCAAGCCGACTTCCTTCGCTTCGACGACGGCCAGAGGAAAGTCGCGCCGGTAGTAAAGCAGATAGTCGGCTCGGCGCTGCTTGCCACGACGAACCTTGCCGCCCGCCACGATGATCCGGCCGCTTGTGAAGCTGTGTTGCTCGCCGATAACCGATTCGGCCGCTCCCCAGCCAGCCTCGACCAGCTTGGGTGTGACGAACTCACGGCAGGTGTCGGCTTCGGTCATGACCTCGTCTCGCGCTCGAGGTGCCCCGGTGCTCTCGCTCCACTCACGTCAACACCTGCTCGACCTGCGCGGGGTTCGGCCACGGGGCGTGCTCCCGCCAGGCCTGGATGTGGGCCTGGAGAGTCAAGCGTCCACCTCGACAATTTCATTGATGAGCAGTTTCCAGGCGCAATCCCGCTCTGGAACCTCCGCCAGCGCGGCCACGATCGGCTTGACGCCGGGGTCGAGAGCTGCGAAGTGCCTAGCGGTTTCAGCGTACAGGCGCAACGTTCTCGCCTGCTTGGTGTGGCCCGCCTGTTCGAGCAGGTAGCCCACCCGACGCACCGCAGCACCTTCGTAGTGCGCCGCGGCTTTTGCCAGCCGGCGCGGATGAGCGTGTGCGCCAAGGTCCTTGGCGATCTGGGCCACGCTGCCGAGGCCGCCTGTGCGATGCATGTAGCGCACGCAGTCGAGCAAGGTCAGCTCGACGCCGGCAACGACGGCGAAGCCAGCTGGCGTCTTGATCGCCTCGACGAGTGACGCTTCGTTGCAGGCCGCAAAGGCCTCGGGCTCTTGGTAGATGAACTGCAGACGATGCGCGCCCAGCGTCAGATGACGCAGTTGGCGCGGTGCCACCACCTGCAAGATCATGGCCGCCCGATGCGACGAGCCGTGGTGGGCCGCCGCGCGCAGCAGCGACACCCGGTAGCCCAGGCCTTGATGCTTCATCAGCGGGTCGATCCACTCGGCCGGATCCGCGGC
>JANMGB010000388.1:0-2964 GCA_031374415.1 Burkholderiales bacterium | reverse complement strand
TCACGCATTTGCGGTGGCAGCTCACCCGGTCACCAACGCGGGCGATGCCCTTGCCGTGCGTCGCGGTGACGGTGGACGCCTCGATGACGGTCCCCTTGTTCGATGCACGGTCCCCTAAAACGATGAACGGCAGACTCATGATTTCTCCTGGTTATTCTGGGGCGGTGCAGGGCTGCGAGGCGCCGAAGAAAGTTGCCCTGAAGTCTATAACTGATGCGAGCGTTCGCTGGTCCGCGGCACCCCCCTCTAATGGGGGGGGGTCAAGGTAAAAGGTCAAAATTGTGATCTGATCACCTCTTCCAGGACACAAAATACCGGACTCTACAAAAAGTGGCTGTAAAGATGACTTCGTCGCAACTCTGTGATCAACATGCGCTTGCCGCCGGCTGTTGCTCATGAAAGATCTGGTGTCTTTTTACAAGATGGAGCTGCAGCGCTTGCGCTCAGCGGGCCAGGAGTTCGCTGAGCAGTATCCCCGGGTGGCGGGTCGACTGCAGCTGGGCAGTGATGCGGCTGAAGACCCTCAAGTCGAGCACTTGATCCAATCGTTTGCTCTGTTGGCAGCGCGTGTTCACCGCCGCATTGATGATGACTTTCCGGTTTTTACAGAGGCGCTGCTGTCGGTCTTGTACCCGCATTTTTTGCGGCCGTTTCCGTCTTGTTCGATCGGCCGGTTTTTACTCGGTCCTCAGCGGGGCCAGATGAATTCGCCCCTGAAGGTTGCGCGCGGCGTGATGATGAACAGCAGCCCCGTGCGCGGCGTGGCTTGCGAATTTCGCACGGCCTATGACGTGGAGCTCGCCCCCGTTCGCATCAAGTCTGCGAGCTATCGCAACGCGGCGGGCGTGCCCAGCGAGCTCAGGCTGCCGCAAAACGCCAACGCATCCATCTCTATCGAGCTCGAGCTGACCTCGCCGCAATGCCCATGGTCCAAGCTGCCCGACACGCTGCGGGTCTACCTCGACGGCGATGTCGCCCAAGTGAGTTGGTTGCGACACGTTCTGTGCCGTCAGGTTCAATCGGTGCTTGTGTTCAGTGGGCGGCCGGGGTCGACCCGTTTTGCCTGGAGTGGGCCTCACTCGGAGCGCCCTGCGCAAGTCGGCTTCCAAGACGACGAGGCACTCATCGACTATGACAGCCGCTCTCAGGCAGGTTATCGGCTGCTCAATGAGTACTTTGCTTTTCCAGAAAAGTTTAATTTCGTCGACTTGCCCTTGCCCTTCAACACGGCAAGAGAGCAGCGAAGCAAGGGCAAGGCTTATAAGCTCACGGAGCACAGCCAGGTGCTCACGCTGCACTTTGTGCTGTCGGACGTGCGCTCCAATTCCGACTGCGCACAGGCGCTCGATTCGCTGAGCGCGGACAACTTCGTGCTGGGCTGCACGCCGCTCGTGAATCTGTTCACGTGCAACGCCAACCCGATCGAGATCAATTCGTCACAGACCGAGTATCCGATCACCGTCAATGCGGACAAGGCTCATGGCTTTGAGCTGTACTCAGTGGACCGCGTGGCGTGGATTAAATCCGGCGGTGAGCAAGATGCTCGCGCCAATGAACCTTTGGATGAGTCAGCCCATGAGCTGCCTGCATTTTTCTCGTTGAACCACGCGGGGCGTGGGATTGATGCGGGAGCTGCCAACGCTGCCAATGTGGGCGACATAACGCAAGATGCCTTTTGGCTGCTTCGCAAGGACGACACCTTCGATGGGTCGAGCTTGGCGAACAAACACTTGCTCTCGATTGTCGACGCTGACCTGAACCCTTTGAGCCCCAACGCCAAGCTGGCCGTGAGCGTCACGGGCACCAACCGAAATCTGCCTCGAAGTCTTGACACTGGCGAGCAAGCAGGCCGCTTGAAATTGGGTGCCGACCTGTCGGTCGGCATCGAGCTGATTCGCAAGCCCACCGCGACCACCAGCTTCAACTTGTCAAAGGGTGAGGTGTGGCACTTGATCTCACACCTTTCCCTCAATCACCTGACGCTCAGTGGGCAGGGGATCGACGCCCTGAAGGATCTGTTTCGCCTCTACAACCTGTCCGACTCGCATCAAACGGACAGCCTGATTGCGGCCATCCAGGGCATTCAATCGAAGCCTGTGACCGCCTGGTTGGACGCCAAGCCCTTCGCCTCTTTTTTCCGGGGTGTGGAGATTGAGTTGACTGTGGATGAGCAAACCCTCTCCGGTGGGACGCTGAGCTTACTGGCGCAGGTGCTGGAGCGATTTTTTCCGATGTTCGTGCACGTCAACAGTTTTGCGCAGTTCATGCTCAAGTCCATTGAGGGGGCGGCCCTGTATGCGGGCAAGCCTCGATTGGGCGAACTGCCCCTGGTGTAGTACGCCGGTGCACATCAAAACCAACGATATGGGAGACAAGAAGTGGATTTAGCCGAAGTCATGGATCGTATGAGCAGCCCTTTGGAGCTGAGCCAAAATCGTCGCCTTTTGACGCTGGAAACTGCACTGCCGAGTGAGACCTTGGTGGTTCACTCCGCGCAATGGGTGGAAAACGTGAGTGGGCACAGCGCTGCAGCAGCGGATCTCCATCGCACTTTCTTCTCCAGCGTGGGTCGTGACGACGGGCTGTGGCGTGCCCCTGCCGGCCTGCCCGGTTTTGATTCCCTGGACGCCGCCCCACCGCTGTGTCCCTTTTTGGGGGTCATTGATGCCATCACCGGCAGTGGGCACCTGGCCTTCAAAGCGCTGCTGGGCGAGCAAGTCACGCTCAGCCTCATGCAGGCGGACGGCAGCTACCGCACCTTTCACGGCTATGTGGTGGTGGCCTCCAACCTGGGCTCTGACAACGGCCGAAGCCTGGTGCGCCTGGGTATTGCGTCGTTCACGCACTTCATGACCCTGCGCCGAGACAGCCGGGTTTTTGTCCAGAAAACGCCACTGCAAATCATTGAGTCGGTGCTGCAAGCGTACCCCCAGGCGAATTGGCGGCTGGAGGTTACCGACACCG
>JANMGB010000318.1:0-11984 GCA_031374415.1 Burkholderiales bacterium | reverse complement strand
CTGGCGATCTATCCAAGGCTTGCACTGTTGCTCCGGTGGTCGTCCTTTAAAGATGGCCTCCATGCGAGCCGTCAGGGCTGCGTCCAGCAGGCCGTCAGCCAGAGCCTCCCAGGTTTTGACTTCTGCGCGTTCACGCCCCTGCGCGGGGATGAGTTTGCCGACTGGGGACAGCGTGTCCAGGTATTCCACAATCACGCGTGAGTCAAATACCGCCTCGCCGCCTTCCATCACCAGGCAAGGCACTTTGCCCAGTGGGTTGGACTGGGTGATGGTGGTGTCAGGGGCCCACACGTCCTCAATCACATACTGGTAATCAAGCTTTTTTTCAGCCATCACCACGCGAACTTTGCGGGCATAAGGGCTGGCTGGGGAACCGATAAGTTTCATAAATGTGTTTGAGCGCTGTGAGACTGGAAAAGTGCATTCTATCGAGTTACGCACCTACAATTCAGGCATGAGTTCCACTTCTACAACGCCCAGCCCGCTTTCCCCCATCAACGCCTTGTCGCCACTCGACGGCCGTTACGCAACAAAACTGGCCAACCTGCGCCCCTTGATGAGCGAGCAAGGTTACATGCACCGCCGGGTGCAGGTGGAAATTGCCTGGTTTATCGCCTTGTCTGATGCAGGCTTTGCAGAATTCAAGCCGCTGAGCCCCGGAGCGCGCACTTACTTGCTGGGGCTGGTCAAAAACTTTTCTGAAGCCGATGCCATCGCCATCAAAGAGATTGAAAAAACCACCAATCATGACGTTAAAGCGGTCGAATACTGGATCAAGTCTAAATTTGATGCCCGACCTGAGCTGGTGGCGGTGAGTGAGTTTGTTCACTTTGCCTGCACCAGCGAAGACATCAACAACACCAGCCATGCGTTGCAGCTGAAAAACGGCCGTGAAGACGTCTTGCTGCCCGCGCTCGACAAGCTGATCACCCAGATGCGCGCGCTGGCGCATTTGCATGCGGCCGAGCCGATGCTGAGCCGCACCCACGGCCAGACGGCCAGCCCGACCACGGTGGGCAAGGAGATCGCCAACGTCGTCAGCCGCCTCGCGACTGCGCGCGAGAAAATCGCCGCGATTCCGCTGATGGCCAAAATGAACGGTGCCGTCGGCAACTACAACGCGCACCTCTCGGCCTGGCCCGACTTCGACTGGCCCGCGTTCAGCCGCCGCGTGATTGAAAACGCCGAGCCCTTCGGTCTTGGCTTGAGCTTTCAGACCTACACCATTCAAATCGAGCCGCATGACTACATGGCCGAACTGTTTGATGCGGTGGCCCGGGCCAACACCATCCTGATCGATTTTTGCCGCGACATCTGGGGTTACATCAGCGTGGGCTATTTCAAGCAGCGCCTCAAACCCGGCGAAATCGGTTCCAGCACGATGCCGCACAAGGTCAATCCGATCGATTTTGAAAACGCCGAAGGCAACCTCGGCCTGGCCAATGCCGTGCTTCGGCACATGAGCGAAAAACTGCCGATCAGCCGCTGGCAGCGTGACCTGACCGACAGCACCGTGCTGCGCAACATGGGCGTGGCCTTGGGCTACACCTTGCTGGCTTACGCCAGCTTGCAGCGCGGTCTCGACAAGCTCGAGATCAACCCTGCCGCACTGGCCGAAGACCTCGACGGCGCCTGGGAGGTCTTGGCCGAACCCATCCAAACCGTGATGCGCCGGCACGGCCTGGCCAACCCCTACGAGCGCCTCAAAGAGCTGACCCGCGGCAAAGCCATCACCCGCGAGGTGTTGCAGCAATTCATTGCGGGCCTTGAAATTCCGGCCGACGACAAAGCCCGCTTGCTGGCCATGACCCCGGGCAGCTACATCGGCAAAGCGGCTGAGCTCGCTGCCAAGGTATGAAGTTTTTTGACCAACTGCTGCAAGCCGAGCGTGCCCACCAATCCCTGCTGTGCGTGGGGCTGGACCCGGAGCCGGCCAAGTTTCCGCTCGCCTGGCGGGGCGATGCAACGCGCATTTTTGATTTTTGTGCGGCCATCGTCGATGTCACCCATGACCTGGCCATCGCCTTCAAGCCGCAGATTGCCTACTTCGCCGCGCACCGTGCCGAAGACCAGCTTGAGCGCCTGATTGCGCATATCCACCGCGTCGCCCCCGGCGTGCCCGTCATTTTGGACGCCAAGCGGGGCGACATTGGCAGCACTGCGGCCCAATATGCTGTGGAGGCATTTGAGCGTTACCAGGCCGATGCCGTGACCCTGTCGCCTTTCATGGGCTTTGATTCCATCGAGCCCTACCTGGCGTACCCCGACAAAGGCTTGATCCTGCTGTGCCGCACCTCCAACCCGGGCGGCAGTGATCTGCAGGCCCAGCGACTCATGGGCCCTGACGGCCAAGCCGGTGATCTGCTGTTCGAACATCTGGCCCGGCTGGCGGCCGGCCCCTGGAACCCGCACGGCCAATTGGGGCTGGTGGTGGGCGCCACCTTTCCTACCGAGATCGCCCGAGTGCGTGAGCTGGCGCCGCACCTGCCCTTGCTCATTCCCGGGGTGGGCGCCCAAGGGGGTGATGCCCACGCCACCGTGCAAGCGGGCTGGCGCGGCGACGCCCAGGGCCACACCACCGGCCCCATCATGGTCAACGCCTCAAGGGCCGTGCTGTACGCCAGCCAGGGCGAAGATTTCGCTGCCGCAGCGCGCGCCGCGGCCTTGGGTTTGAAGGAGGCGTTGGGGCGGGCCAAGCGCTAGCGTCGGGTCACCCATACCCCTTCTCAGTGATTTTCAAAGGTTGAATTGTTGAGAGGCTATGGCGAAGTACACAGGCTGCTGGATTCCCGCCTGCGCGGGAATGACGGGGGGATGCCAACCCCTGCGCCCGTCATCCCGGCCTTCTCGCCTCATCCGCGCCTTCTCCCGTCATCCCCGCGCAGGCGGGGATCCAGGAGGGTGCCTCAGGCGCAACATCCCCACGCACTGAATCCCTGCAAGCTCAGCTTCTCCATGCGCCACCTGTTCGCTTCGGCGAAAACAACCTTTCGAATCCACTGAGACCCGACACCAGAAAGATTCTCACGCCACGCGCGACCAAGCCACTGGTGACACTCCAAGTGGCAGCAATCCACGAACCCCATCCATGAAACCCTACACCAAATCCCCCGAGGCACTCGCCAAGCTCAACCCCGAGCAGTTCCATGTCACACAGCAAAGCGGAACCGAACGTGCCGGCACCGGCGAGTACCTGCACAACCACGCCCCAGGCATCTACGTCGACATCGTCTCTGGCGAGCCCTTGTTCGCGTCGTCGGACAAATTCGAGTCCGGCTGCGGCTGGCCCAGCTTCACCCAGCCCATCGTGCCCGCGCACGTGAACGAGCTGCGTGATGTCAGCCACGGCATGGTGCGCATCGAGGTTCGCTCAGCCCATGGCGACAGCCACCTCGGCCATGTTTTCCCAGACGGCCCGCGCGACCGCGGAGGGTTGCGCTACTGCATCAATTCAGCCTCCCTGCGCTTCGTGCACCGCGACGACATGCAAGCCGAGGGTTATGGTGACTACTTGAACCAAGTCAAGGAGATTTGAGATGACGACAGAGCGTGCGGTTTTGGCGGGTGGCTGCTTCTGGGGCATGCAAGACCTGATACGGAAAATGCCCGGGGTGGTCTCGACGCGGGTGGGCTACACCGGTGGCGATGTGCCCCATGCAACCTACCGAAACCACGGCACCCACGCCGAGGGCATCGAGATCAACTTCGATCCTGCGGTGATGAGCTACCGACGTCTGCTCGAGTTCTTCTTCCAGATCCACGACCCGAGCACCCGGAACCGACAAGGCAATGACAGCGGCATGTCCTATCGCTCGGCGATCTACTGCGTGTCCGAAGCCCAGCGAGTCGAAGCCATCGAGACCATCAAAGACGTCGACGCCTCAGGTCTGTGGCCGGGCAAGGTGGTCACGGAAGTCGCGCCGGTGGGCGAGTTTTGGCAGGCCGAACCGGAGCACCAGGACTACCTCGAGCGGCACCCGGGCGGGTACACCTGCCATTTTGCCCGGCCGAACTGGATCTTGCCTCGGAGCAAAGCAGTGTGAACGTTCGCCGCCGCGCGAAGGCAGCTTCGCTGATCGGTGTTCGGTGTGTCAGGCCGCTCAGGCCCGAGGCCTCGAGGGCGGTAGCAACATCCCTTCGTGCAGGGCCACATGCTCCAGCGCCACCTCGAAACGCGCACGCGCCGAGGCGGCAACTTGCCGCAAGTGGCCGTGCAGCGCCGCGTCGGCCGGGCTGCGTTGCTCACACTGCGCGCTGTAGGCTTCGAAGTGTGACAGCTGCACCAGCAGCTCGGCCACGTGGCGCGGGCATTCGCAGGCGATGGTCGATGACCGCGCCGCGAAGTCGCTCAGTGCAGCGTCGTCCCAGCGGCGCGGCGGTATGGGCTGGCTCGAGTGTTGCAGCGCAGGCGCCGCAGTCTGCCCTGCCTCAGCGGCAACGTGCAGGCTGTGCAGCCATTGCGCGAGCACCGCATCGGGTTGCGGCTCGCGCAGTAGCGCGATGCCGGCTGCGGCCAATGCGTCGCACACCGGTTCCGCAGCAAAGCCGTAGAGCACAGCTTTGGGCACCCCTGCAAAGGCCGGTGTCGCGGCATCGATCGCCGACAACCAGCCCTCGTGCAGCTGCGGTTCATGGACCAGCAATGCATCCAGGTCAGATCGTTCCAATGCGGCAGCAGCCTGCTCGGCGCTGTCGAACGGCCCCAGCAGCGCCAAGGGCTGACCCAATCGGCGCAGCAGGGTGGGCCGCTGCAGCCGGGTGCCCAGGGCCGCGCCAATCACCGCGACCCGCCAGACACCCGCGCTCCGCAGGGGCGCTGCATCCGAGGGCGCGTCTTTCTGCATGGCGTCCAGGGTCTGTGTGTGCATGGCAGCCACGCGTTGCAACTGCGGCATGTCCATTGGCGCCAGGCTCCCAATGGCGTGGCCGAGGTCGCTCAGTTGCTTGATCAGCGCCAAGCGCCGCACGTCGTCGGGCGAGTAAAGACGCTGACCGCTCGGCGACAGCTCGGCCTGCGTCAACCCGTAGCGGCGCTCCCAGACGCGCAGCGTCGCCACCGGCATGCGCAGCATGCGTGCGACAGCGCCGCTGCGTGACCGGCTTGCGCTGGAGCCGGGCTGCGACGAAAATTTGCTTTGAGACATGAAGTAAGGTGTTGACTCGGAATTGACGCGGATTATGGCTTATTTTTGTCATTAAACTTACAAATGAGGCCGAAATGAATATAAATGGCGTAACATTGACCTCATGTTGAATCGTAAAACACTGAGCGTGGCAGTTGTGGGTGCCGGCATGGCAGGGGCCACGTGTGCGCGTGCCCTCACCCTGGCTGGGCACTCAGTGCACGTGTTCGAAAAATCCCGCGGGTCAGGTGGGCGCTTGGCGACCCGGCGCATGGCATGGGTTGACCGACAAGGCCAAGCCTGCACGACGGGGTTGGATCATGGCGCCCTTGGCATCACGGCCCGCTCAGCGTCGTTCAAGGCTTTTCTCGAGCAAGCCGGTTGCGTGGTCAAGTGGGCGCCAACCCTCGCCGCTGGCAGTTTGGCGCTGCCGAACGGTGATCATCTCTATGTGCCCGTGCCGGACATGCCGGCGCTTTGTCGCGCGCTCTTGGATGGCGTCAATGTCACGCACTCATTTGTCGTTGACAGCTTGCAGCGCGGCCCCCTCGGCTGGCAGGTGGGGGCCGGTGGTGAGCGCCACAACGCGCATTTTGACGCCGTTGTGCTGGCCCTGCCGCTTCCCCAGTCTGCGCCCTTGCTCAGCCCGCACCGCCTCGACTGGGCGCGGCTTGCGTCCGTCACCCCGATGCAGCCATGTTGGACGCTGATGGGCGTGGCCGATGCCCCGGGGTCTGCGCTGGGTTGGGATCTGACTCGCCCTGCAGCCGGTCCACTGGCCTGGGTGCTGCGCAACGACACTCGCCCGGGCCGGGCTCAGGTGCTCGGACAGGCCCACTGGGTCGTGCACGCCCGAGCAGGCTGGAGTCGCCGGCACCTTGAACAACCGGCCCCCTGGGTTCAGCAGCAAATGCAGGCCGCGCTGGCGGATTGCCTGGGTGGGCCGCTCGACTGGCACCACTGCGCCGTGCACCGCTGGCGCTACGCCTTGTCGCAAACCCAAAGGGCTGCGCTCGGCGATTCGTGCTGGTGGGACGCCACCCAAGGTCTCGGCGTTTGCGGAGACTTTTTCGGCAACGCTGGCGTTGAGGCGGCTTGGTTGTCTGCTCAAGCGCTCTGCGCGGCATTGCTGCACCAAGCATCCGATGCGCTTGAGGCGCATCCCAACGCGGCCTAATCCCTCTCACTCGATCTGTATCCCCCCCACCTGACCACCCCAAGGAGATTCAATTGAACCCATCACTTCCCCGCCGTGTGTTTTTGATGACGCTGGCTGCAGGTGGCGCGATCGCCGCGACCGGCGCGCAGGCGCAGACCCTTGTAGACGAAAAGGATCCTCAGGCTGTTGGGTTCGGTTATGTCGCCGATGCCCAGCGCGTTGACCCTAAAAAGCAGCCCAAGTTTGTTGCCGGCCAGAACTGCAGCAATTGCGCCCTCTACCAAGGCAAGCCCGCCGACAAGGCGGGTGGCTGCCCGCTGTTTGCTGGCAAGCAGGTGATGGGTGCAGGCTGGTGCAATGCCTGGGTCAAAAAGGCGTAATTGGGTCCCCCCCGCCATCCAGACCGGCAGCGTCTTTGCCCTGCCTCTGATGGCGCCTTGATTTTTTGCATTTCATCCTCGAGACACATGCCATGACGATTGTTTTGATTACCGGTGCCAGCGGTGGTGTAGGCCGTTGCTTGGCTGACCAATTGCACACCCAAGGCTGCCAGGTTGCCGCCGTGGGCCGCGAGGCCAGCCGCCTGGCCGATGTGCAGGCCGCCGTGCGCATCGTCGCTGACACCACCACACCCGAGGGCGCGGCATTGGCAATCAAAGCTTGTCAGGAAGCACTGGGCGCACCGCCAACCCTGTTGGCGCACTGCGTCGGCAGTACCCTGATCGCGCCACTGCACCGCACCCGACTGGAGGCCTATCGCGACGTGATGCGCGTCAACCTCGACAGTGCCGTCTTCATGCTTCAGGCCTGGATCGCGGGGCTGCAAGGCGCGCCTGGCGCTGCCGTGTTTGCCAGCTCCGTGGTGGCGCGCATTGGTGTGGCGAATCACGAAGCCATCGCTGCGGCCAAGGGCGGTGTCGAAGCCTTGGTGCGCAGCGCTGCGGCCAGCTATGCGGGGCAGGGCTTGCGCATCAACGCCGTGGCGCCCGGCATGACCGATACGCCCATGACGGCCGGCATGTTGAAGTTACCAGCCATGCGCGAGGGCGCTGCGCGTCAGTACCCGCTGGGCGGCGTGCAAACGGCCGAGCAAGTCGCCGGCGTGATGGCCTGGCTGCTGGGCGACGGTGCGGCCCGCCTGACGGGGCAGGTGATTGCGGTGGACGGCGGTTTCACCACCGTGCGGCCGCTTGTGAAGTAGCTTTAACCCAGCGCTGCTTCGATACCCTCGCGGCCCAAAGCGCCAACAGTTCACAGGCCGCCGACAGCTTGCCTGTGCCCCGCCTGGGATATGTGCTAGCGTCACGCCATTGGTTTGACGTGAGGTACGCATGGTGCGTTGGCTTTTAAGAATTCGCGGCTTGGCCGGCTTGGTCGTGGCGGCCGGCTGCGTGGCCTGCGCCACAGCCCCCCAGGTCGCTGTGGAGGGCGAGGCGTCGATCACTGAGCCTGCGGCGTTGGACGTTGCGCCCGCCGATCTTGGCAGCGTGTTGGGCTCAGGATGGGAGCCCTATCGTTTGCCGGGCAAACGGGTGACGAGTTACCGCGTGTCTGAGGTGGATGGTCAGCCTGCGGTGCGGGCCGATGCCCATCGCTCTGCCAGCATGGTGCGTCGCAAGCTCAATGTCCCTGCCCGAGATCTGGGACAAATTCGGTTTTCTTGGTGGGTGCCCCACATGATGGCGCAAGCTCGCTTGCGTGACCACGGCAAGGAGGACTCGCCGGTGCGTGTCGTGCTGGCCTTCGATGGTGACCATGGCAAGCTCTCGACCCGCAACAAGCTGATGTTTGAGTTGGCCCACACCCTCACGGGCGAACCACCGCCCTACGCGACCTTGATGTATGTGTGGGACAGCGAGGCCTCGTTGGACGAGGTCATCAACAGCGCGCGCACCGACCGCATTCGAAAAATCGTCGTCGACTCGGGGCCCTACCGTTTGAAATCTTGGCGGGCCCATGAGCGTGATGTCGTGGCGGACTTCAGGCGGGCCTTCGGCGAAGACCCTGGGGCCTTGATTGGGGTCGCGTTGATGTCTGACTCAGACAATACCGCCAGCATCATTCATGCGTTCTATGGCCCGGTCTGGTTCAGTGGCTTGACGCCCTGAGCGCTCCCAGACCCCTTCGCCGCGGCTGGTACGGCTGCCGCCTCGGCAGGCCGGACCAGCGGCCCTTTCTGGCCACAAGCACTCAGCAAGCACAGCGCCATCAGGGCGCCAGTGCACAGCGCGGCTCGCTGTGCGCTTTGAAGGGGCATCCAATGCGGGGCTAAACTCGATCGCAAGCCGTTGGAGATTAAATTCGGCGGTTTCATTCATTTCACCTTGTTGATTGACCCATGCTCACTGATTCTGCCTACTTCGCAGCCGCCCAAGCCACTTTAGACCACATTGAGACGATGGTGGATGGGTGGCTTCAAGGCGATGTGATTGACATCGACACTCATCGTAGCGGCGGCATGCTGCAGCTGACGTTTCCCAACCGCAGTCAAATCATCCTCAACACCCAGCCGCCGTTGCAGGAGCTGTGGATGGCGGCCAAAGGCGGCGGGTTTCACTACAAGTGGGTGGCTGGCGATTGGTGTGACACGCGCGACAGCAGCCGTTTTCTGACGGCCCTGTCCCACCACGCCAGCCTGCAAGCCGGCCACCCACTGAACTTTTAGGGTCTGTTCAGCTTACTTCCAAAGGGCACACTTGGATTCGGCCTTCGTGGTCCAGGCGGCTTCCCCCTTGAGGGTTTCGACGACCTTGTAGTAGTCCCAGGGCTCAGCTGCTTCTTTGGGCGCTTTGACCTGCATCAGGTACATGTCATGGACCATGCGGCCATCCCCTCGGATGTATCCGCCCTTGGCGAACATGTCGTTGATGGGGGTCTTCTTCATTTCAGCAAGGACCTTGTCTGAATCATCCGTTCCCGTGGCCTTGACGGCCTTGAGGTAGTGGAGGGCGGCAGAGTAGTCGCCCGCTTGCAGGGACGATGGCATGCGTTTGAATTTTTCGAAGAACCTGCGGCTCCAGGCGCGCGCCTCGGGGTCGCGGTTCCAGTACCAGCTCTCGGTCAAATACATCCCTTGAGTGGCTTCGAGCCCGATGGCGTGAACGTCGTTGATGAACATCAGCAGGCCTGCGAGTTTCATTGTCTTGGTGATGCCCAACTCGTTGGCTGCTTTGACGGCGTTGATGGTGTCGCCCCCGGCATTGGCCAGGCCCAAAATTTGCGCTTTGCTGGCCTGCGCTTGGGTCAGGAGCGCTGACAAATCGCCCCCTCCCAGCGGGTGTTTGACGGCCCCCACCACCGTGCCGCCTGCGGATCTGACGACCCCCGCGGCGTCGCTGAGGAGCTGGGCGCCGAAGGCGTAGTCGGCCTGCAAAAAGTACCAACTCTTTCCGCCCGCCTTGACGACGGCATTGCCCGTTCCCTTGGACAGTGCCACGGTGTCGTAGGCCCAGTGCACGGAGTACGGGGCGCATTGCTCATTGGTCATCGCTGAGCTGGCGGCGCCGACCGCGAGGAAGATTTTTTTCTTCTCGTTGGCGACCTTCGACATGGCCAGGGTGATGCTCGAGTTGGTGCCGCCGATCAAGAAGTCCAACCCTTGGGTGTCGAACCACTCGCGCGCCTTCCCCAAGCCAACCTCGAATTTGTTCTGATGATCTGCGGAAATCACTTCGATTTTCTTGCCGCCGATCTCGCCGCCCATGTCGGCGATGGCCATTTTGATGGCTTCAACACCCGCCGGTCCGTCAATATCGGCATACACGCCAGCCATGTCGGTGATGAATCCGATGCGAATGACGTCGCCAGATATTTGCGCCTGTGCTGGGGTGAGCGCTGCGCAGCAAACAAGTGAGCATGCGGTGGCAAGACGTTTCAGTGTCATGGGTCGTTCTCGGTGGGTGATGGCGGGGATCAAGTACAGAACTTACTCGAGTTTGAACTCATCAACAAGGTGCGCCAGGTGGGTGGCTTGATGCATGAGACCCTGGGCCGCCGCAGACGCATGCTCAACCAAGGCCGCGTTTTGTCGCGTCATTTCATCGAGCTGCACCACCGAATCGCTGACCTTGCTGATGTCGTCGGACTGAGCCCCGGCTGCCGTCGTGATCTCACCGATGATGGAAGAAACATTCTTCACCGAGTCCACAATGTCTTGCATCGTTTGACCCGCACCTGCGACCAAGCGAGCGCCTGACGCCACGCGCTCAACGCTGGTCTGAATGAGGCCCCGGATCTCTTTGGCGGCCTCGGACGAGCGCCCAGCCAGGCTGCGCACTTCGCTGGCCACCACAGAAAACCCACGCCCTTGCTCGCCTGCCCGCGCCGCCTCCACCGCAGCATTGAGCGCCAAAATATTGGTCTGAAAGGCAATGCCGTCAATCACGCCAATGATGTCGGCGATCTTTTTCGAGCTGGTGTTGATGTCGTCCATCGTGCTGACCACCTCTGAGACCAGTTTGCCCCCTCGTGCGGCGACTTCTGCCGCAGAAGTCGCCAGCTCGTTGGCCTGTATGGCCGAATCGGCTGACTTTTTGGCCGTGACTGTGACCTGGTTCATGGACGATGCGGCTTGTTGCAAGTTCGACGCAGCCCTCTCAGTGCGCCCCGCAAGATTTTGATTGCCGTTAGCGATTTCAGTGGAGGCTTTGGTCACGCTGCCTGTACTCTGACGAACCTGCCCCACCAAGTTGCGCAGGGCGCACTGCATGTCGGCCAGAGCGTTTTGCAAGGTCGTGACTTCATCTCGGCCCTGCGGCTTGATCGAGGCCGTCAAGTCCCCCTGGCTGACCTGGATGGCCACGTAGGTGGCATCCACCAACGGCGCCACGATCGACTGACTGATTCGCCAGCCCAGCAAGACTGTCGCAACCACTGACAACGCAACCACACCCATGACAATGAGGGTGACCACGCGATTGCGTGCGTTGACTTCGCCCGCAATGCGCACAGCCTCGTTGTTGAGGGTTTCCCTCAGCTTCATCAACGAGGCTTCGGCGCGATCAAATTGGTCCACCGCCTCTTTGAGCGAAATGACTGCCTCACTGGGATTGAAAATCAACCCTGCGGCGGCATTTTCGAACACGGGATTTGTCAGTTCAGCGTAGCCCTTCATGCTGCTCCTGATTGCTTTCAATTGTGAATGCTCTTCAGGCGTTTGGGCCAACCCTTCCAACTCGGTGAGCACAGCATTCATCGCCTGTTGCTCTTTGTTCCACAGGCCCCGGCTGGTACTCACCTGTTGAGTGTGGCCGCTGGTGAGAAGGATGTCTTTCTCATAGCGGCGACTGTTCAATAGCGACCCCCGCGCGCTGTCTGCCAATCCCATGGCCTTCACCACGTTGTCATTGAACTGATTAAATGAATCCGTTTGCGCTCTAGACGCCAACCATGATGTGCCGCCCAAAATGAGCAACAAAAACACCAACACGGAAAATGCGGAGATCAGGCGGGATCGGATCGAAAGATTTCGCAGCACGTGAAAACCCCCCAGCAAAAATTCGACCGACCTCAAGGTCGGTGAGTAAGCTGTTGGAAGGGGTTTGCATCCCCTCCCAACGAGTCGCCCCTTCGGGGCTCTCCGGCCTGAAGGCCGGGGTTTCAAACCTATTTCAGTTTTTTGATGAGGCCGTGCGCCATCCTACGAGAGGGGTAATTTTCAGCTACTTGAAGATAAAGGGCTTTTACCCGCCAGCTTGCGAGTT